>NZ_JADCNK010000006.1:0-251138 GCF_014947265.1 Pedobacter sp. MR2016-19 | reverse complement strand
ACGAGCGAGGATTTGAAGCGATAGCAAGGCTTTTGCAACCGAAATGCACAGATCCCTGTTTTCCTAAAAAATATTTTGACCACCTAAGTCAACTGAGCGTATTTAGGTCTTGTGATTGGTCGTATTGTCATCAGTTATGCTTTCATAGCAATGATCGGTGCTTTTCGCTACAGGGCTTTAAAAACTTTTATTGCATCAACATGGTTTGTTAATGGATTTACACATTGGCAAATTTCGTATCTTTGCTACAATTACATGGGAAAACAAAAAACATACGATACTGCCGTAGTGCAGGAACGGGCAATTTTAGTTGGAGTGGTTACACCTGGCGAAAAAGAAGCCCAAACGAAAGAATATTTAGATGAGCTGGCTTTTTTGGTTGATACAGCTGGAGGAAAGGTAGAGAAGGTTTTTACGCAAAAAATGCTTAAGCCGGAGCGTGCCACATTTGTGGGTACAGGTAAGCTGGAAGAAATTAAAGCTTACGTAAAATCAGAAGAAATTGATGTAGTAGTTTTTGATGACGAATTGTCGCCGTCGCAATTGCGTAATATCGATCGTGAGCTTGGGGTTAAGGTTTTGGATAGAAGTAATTTAATTCTCGATATTTTTGCCAACAGGGCCCAAACTGCACAGGCAAAAACTCAGGTAGAACTGGCACAATTACAATATGTTCTACCGCGTTTAACGGGTATGTGGACCCACCTGGAACGCCAGAAAGGTGGTATCGGAATGCGTGGCCCGGGTGAAACCCAGATAGAAAGTGATAGACGGATTATTTTAAATAAAATCTCTTTGTTAAAAGAGCGTTTAAGGAATATCGACCGTCAGAATGAAACGCAGCGCAAAAATCGTGGTCAGCTGATTAGGGTGGCCTTGGTTGGTTATACCAACGTGGGTAAATCGACCATTATGAACATGCTGTCGAAATCGGAAGTATTTGCAGAAAATAAATTGTTTGCCACTTTAGATACGACAGTTCGTAAAGTGGTGATCGAGAATTTGCCTTTTTTACTTTCTGATACCGTTGGGTTTATCCGCAAGCTGCCTCACCATTTGGTAGAATGTTTTAAATCGACGTTAGATGAAGTGCGTGAAGCTGATTTGCTGATTCATGTGGTTGATGTATCGCATCCAAACTTCGAAGATCAGATTAATACGGTTAATGAAACCTTAAAAGATATCGGCGCAATTGATAAAGACATGATTTTAGTCTTCAATAAAATTGATGCTTATGTTTCGCCAGAGGTTGATGATGAAGAGGATGATGGCAAGCTTACTTTAGAAGACTTCAAAAAAAGCTGGATGAGCCATGATAAAGTGCCGGTTTTGTTTATATCTGCTACAGAAAAAGAAAACCTGGAGGAGTTTAAAACATTATTGTACGATAAGGTTAAAGCTGCGCACGTGGCCAGATACCCGTATGATAGTAATTTATTGTATTGATAGCAAAGAAAGAATAATTTGTCGATTAATAATCAATAACCAATTTTCAATGATCAAACTGTAGCGATGAGCTTAGAAGGATGAGTAAATAAATAACCAAAAAAAAATGTCTTTTCAATTGTAATTTGGTAATTGTGATTTGATCATTGCTAATTGAATATTGTGATTTGTTTATTGTGATTTTTTAATGATCGCATTAAATATCAACATCAATTGATTTGCTTCACTCACTAAAAGTAATTTTGTAGGTTCCAGGTCTTTTTTATCTTCAATATCGATCAGGTTAAGCCAAAGTTTGGTTTCTTTTGCTTCTTTTCTGCAGACTTTTATCCTATAAATAAAATCTGCTTTGCTTAAAGATTCATTGGCTTCGATGTAATTTGCAGAAACAGAGCCAGAGGATCGGACAACTGTTTGATGTCTTGAATATTAATGATACTATGCGTAACCTTTTTGCAATATGACCTAACAGATTGAGCGAATAGAAAAGTTCTTTCTTCGAGATTAAAGTTTGTTCCGTTGCTCATTAATTAAATATAAGTATTTTTACAAAATGCTGAAGGAATACGATCAACTTCAGTTTAATATTTTTTTGAACTTTTATTATCTTTTCCATTTGATATTAATCGGCTATTGATGGTCTGATAATTGATTATTGGCTATTGATAATTTTAAAACCTTATCAATTTAATATTATCTACCTTGTATGGTTTGATAATTGATTATTGGTAATTGATAATTATAACATTATGGAGAGTAAACGTCAGCAGAAATTTGCAGGAGTATTACAAGAGGAGTTGGCACAGGTTTTTCAGCGCGAAGGTGCTGCATTTTTGCCTAATACATTGGTAACCATTACCCGCGTAAGGGTTTCGCCAGATCTGGCCGTAGCCAAAGTTTACCTGAGCTTTTTTAATACCAATAACACTACGCTTTCTATTAATACGGTTAATGCACATTCAGGCGAAATCAGATATAAACTGGGGAGCAGAATCCGTCACCAGGTAAGGGTGGTTCCAGAACTTACTTTCTTTGTGGATGACACGAACGAGTATGTTGAGCGTATGGATCATCTTTTTGATAAAATTGCCAAAGAGCCCAGACAAAAAGACGAAGACAGCGAATAATTTTTTGTGAGGAAGCTAAGGGAACCCGTTAATTTCTTCACACACTTTATCCCGGCATTAATTGCAATTCCGGCCGGCTACATATTGCTTCGGCAATGCAATACGCCTGTTGAATATACTGCTGCCTGGATTTATAGCATTGGCACCTTTATCCTCTTTGGTGTAAGTGCCATGTACCATGGTTATCCTGCTACTGATTATGGTGTGCGCTTTTGGCAAAAATTCGATCATTGCTGCATCTACCTGATGATAGCAGGCTCTTACACGCCAACTGCTTTACTGGTTTTTGATGGCTGGCTGCGATGGGGCTTGTTCGTCATTGTATGGATTATTGCCATTGTAGGCTGTCTGCTCAAAATCTTCAACCGGTTAAAAAGTACAGCCATATCGTTATCCATTTATATCTTAATGGGTTGTTTGATTGTTCCTTTGCTACAGAAAATGCTTGGGACTTTGCCCATCGGTGCAATTTTCTGGTTATTGCTTGGAGGCATTTTTTATATTGGCGGAACTTATTATTATGCGAAGGATAAACAGCTTTCCAGGTGGATGCACAGTCATGAATTATGGCATCTGTTTGTAATCGGCGGAGCTTTATCGCATTACATTTATAACTTCGTATATATCTTTAAATAATTTCAGATGCAAACTTTCGCTCAGGTTATTCAATCAAATGCTGCATTGATCCAAAAAGTTGTTGATTTTGATGTAAAACACGATCGGCTTCTGCCCTTGGATTTTACAGCGGCCAATACGGAATTAACAGACGAAATTTTAGATGATACCGATCTGTTTTCTAATTGGGTAAATGAAAAGCTGGCTAAAAACAATGCCCTTTATGGAATTGGCGGATACAACGAACACCGTACCATCTATTCGAGAAGCGTACATTTTGATACTGAAGAAGAACCCCGCAGGTTACATTTAGGTGTTGATATTTGGGCTCCGGTTGGAACACCTATCTATAATTTTTATGATGCTACCGTTCAGAGCTTTGCAAATAACAACAACTTTGGCGATTACGGCGCAACGATTATTTTAGCTTATGAAATAGATGGTTTTAAGCTTAATGCTTTATACGGGCATTTAAGTTTGGATTCGTTAAATGACCTTAAGGAAGGTAAATTCATCCCTGTGGGAGCCAAAATCGCAACCTTAGGCTCAAAAGAAGAGAACGGCTACTGGCCGCCACACCTTCATTTTCAATTGATCGAAAGTATGGGAGGACTAAAAGGAGATTATCCTGGTGTTTGTAAGTTTAGCGAAAGGGAAAAGTATTTAGCCAATTGCCCTGATCCGAATTTAATTTTAAGGAATACTTTTTATTAGTTTTTAACCACAAATATATTATAGATCTCTCCATTCCGCTACGCTACAGTCGAGATGACGGCTCTGTGATAAAGTTTATCGATGATTTTTCTGTGTTTCCGTGCCTCCGTGGCAATATGATGTTAGAAAATTTAACCACGAAGAACACAAAGTGGAAGGCACTGAGGCCACAGAGAGATTTGTTTGTGATGATGTGCTGCGAGGATCGTCAATGCTGAGAAGGCTTTTTCAACTGACAGCTTGTTCCGATTTTGGGGTAGCTATCTTACAACGATAGCCACCAGCTCGCGCTTTAAGGTTTCCGACTGCGCGGGATGACGATTTTACTATTTAAATTAATTTCTCATTTTCTCTGTGAAAAACTCGGTGTTCCTCTGTGGTAAAATGCTTTCAGCTTTTTTTAGTAAATTAGTACAATGAAACACCTGTTCACCATTAGTTTACTTTTCTGCTGTTCATGGGCCATTGGCCAGGTTCAGTTTAAATCTGGTAAAAGTGGTTTTACAAACTTCTTAAGGGAGAATACCATTTATCCTCAGTTTTCTAAAGATAATTGTATTCAGGGAACGGTAAACGTGAGCTTTAAGCTTAATGCACAAGGCAAGGTTTATTTCTCAAAAGTGAGCAAAGGAATACTGTCTGACCTGGATGAGGAAGCATTGCGGTTAGTGCGTTTAAGTAGCGGTAAATGGCAGGTTCCGGTGGGTTACGATACAACGGTTTCGATTATAGCACCCGTAAATTTTGTGCTATCGGGTTATAATTGTGAAGGGAAATCAAGCGAAGCCATTCAGGAAGCAATCCGCACTTATCTGGCTGAAGAAGGTTTAACGAATTCGGTAATTAATTTCTATAAAAACATCGATCAGGCAAAACCTGGGCAGGAAGCTCAGTTTATTGCCATTAAAAACCAGCTGTGCATTGATGATGAGTATCTGAGCGACCGGATAAAAATGGCGCTAAAGAAAATCAAACAAGGCGACAATCAAGGTGCCTGTGAGGATTTTTTATTTGTTAAATATATGGGGAGTAAAATGGCTGATGATTATTTAGCAAAGTATTGTAAGTAAATGAAAAACGCCAGCAGATTTTTTGCCTTATTGGATATGATCAGTATCCTGTTGCTTGCTAAACAGTTTTGGCAGATTTTAACACACCTTAACGAAATCCCCGATCAGATCCTTTCGCAGGCCAAAGTTATTTTACTGTTGCCTTTGTTTGTCTCGCTTTTTGTATCGGCAGCAGGTTTAATCTTATTTAAGAAATTCGGTTTTATTACCTATTATATTCAGTTTCCATTCCGTTTGGTGGTATGGGTGTTTTCTATTGGCTTTATTACTTATTTACCTGAAGTGTTAAACCTTGGCGAAAGGTGGTTTGATATTTTATTTCGGATCTGTTTCATTGCCGAATTCTTCAGATTGTATTTTACCATTAAAATTCACCGCTCATCTTTCTGATACACTAGGTAGAACCACCGTTATGGCTGCAGGGAGAATTTTTGCTTCTACAGTATTTACGCTGCCAATGTATTCTCCATCAACCTGGAAGTGAGCTTTGTGTTTCGAAGAAATCTTTACTTCAGCAGTTTGAAATACTTCTATTTTTTTAGGGTTGAAAGGTAATTTGGTGATCCAAATTTTTAAGATTTCAAGATAGGAGTAATCTTTTACCAAAACCACTTCGAAAAGTTCGTCGTCTAATTTTCCGTCTGGGTTTATCTTTAATCCGGAGCCATACATAGTTGCGTTGGCAATGGCTACCATGGCTGCTTTAGAGGTAATGGTTTCGTTTTTAAGTTTCAGTTGCACTTCCATTCTGCTGTGGTTCCATAAGGCATGCCAGGTGGCTTTTGCATAACCCCACATACCGCGCTGGGGCAGGGTATCAAATTTCTTCACCAGGTAGGCATTAAAACCTAAATCGGATAAATGAATGCAGATTTCATCGTTAAGTTTAACCACATGGATTTTTTGCAAACTACCTTCATCTAAAATGGCTAAAGCCAGTTCAATATCAGTTGGTATGCCTAATTCTTTCGCCATTCCATTAGCAGAGCCGGCAGGGATAATACCAATGGGAGTTTCGGTATGCAACATACATTCAGCTACCAGTTTTAAGGTGCCGTCGCCACCAACTGCTACCACACGATCTGCTTTTGAACTTTTAATCCGCTCCTTTATTTTTTCTAAAGAGCACTCTTTTGGTAGTTCAAAAAGATCGATTTCTGTATTTTTTGATTCGAAATGGGTAGAAATTACTTCCTTCAAGTTAATGTCATGACTGCCTGAGCCTGGGTTGATGATGAATAATAATTTCATGTGCTACCTAATGGTTTATACATCAACAAACAACTTTTGGTAAACTCTGTTTTAATACAGATGAATAAATCTGTTAGTGTTAAAGTATATCACGGCTATGGCCACACGCATAACCTGGTTGTTTATGGTCATGTTTTTAAACGCAAGGCGAAAACAAAGCAGGTTTATAGCAATAATTTGTTTATTAATATTGTACATCTTTTAAAGCTCTTTATCCTAAAACCTTATGCTTTTGTTGAGGTGCGTTTGCAATTTTTTGATCAGATTGTTTACAATAAAACCGAAGGAGATGGCTTTTTTAAGTTCGAATGGAAAGCCGGGCACGATGTGCCTGCAGGCTGGCATTTTGTAAAAGTGGAAGCTGTTGATAAAGACGGAACAGTTTTAAGTGCCGGAGAAGGCAAGGTATATGTGCCACACATTACGCAATATGCTTTTATTTCAGATGTGGATGATACCGTGATGATTTCTCATTCGGCAACTATAGGAAGAAGGTTGAGAGAATTGTTTATCAAAAATCCACATACGCGTAAAACCTTTCCGGATGCAGCCACCCACTACCAGCAATTGGCCCTGTCGCATACCGAAGCAGGTCAGCCCAATCCTTTTTTTTATGTAAGCAGCAGCGAATGGAACCTCTACGATTATCTGGTTGAGACTTTCAGGTTTAATAAACTGCCAAATGGTGCTTTCCTTTTAAATACCTTAAAACGATGGAAAGATTTAGTTAGAACAGGTAAAACGGGGCATGAGGGTAAATTGTTGAGGGTAATGCGGATTTTAGATGCCTTTCCTAATCAGAAGTTTGTGTTTTTTGGAGACAACTCGCAGCAGGACCCAACAATTTATTCCAAAATAGTGGAGAAATATCCTGAAAATATCGAAGCAGTTTATATCCGTAATATACGTCCTGAAAAAGAATTAGAAACAAGACAATTGCTTAAAAAAGTTGAAGATAAAGGGGTGAGTGCGTGTTTATTTAATAATAGTGAGGAAGCGATTGAACATTCTAAATCCATAGGGCTTATTCAGTAGTTTTTGGAGCGCAATTGTTGTGCGCTTCGGTCGCGGTAGTCCCGCTTTCCTTCCTGCCCCGATGAAATATCGTGGGCATCCATTCAATCGGGGCTAAGCACAGTATTTTTTGCCAATGGGAACAGGCCAAAGTTCAATAAACCTGACAGGAGCGGGCACCGAACGCAGAGCGGTAAAGCGGATGGCAGGACTTTCTGATCCGATAAACACAGAACCCTGCTTTTCAAAAATACAAGAGATATACGACGAAATGTCGTGATTGCAAGGCTGGGATTGGGAGAGCTGAAGCAATCTTATATGTAATTGACAATTGAAATTGCTTCGTCGGCTGAAAAGCCTTCTCGCAATGACGAATAAGTCGTAGAAATGACGGAACTACCTGGATTTATTCAGATTAAGAAATCGATTTCCCAAACGGTGTAAAAGCTAAATTCATCAATTTAAAATGCTGGCGGCCGAATGGAATACCAACAATGGTAATGCAAAGCAGGATTCCGAAAAACAAATGGGTTAAAGCTATCCAGAAACCACCGCATAAAATCCAGATCAAATTCATGACGGTAGACAGGCAGCCCGTATTCGAAGATGTATCGGTTATTTTAACGCCAAAAGGAGCCAGGCCTACAATGGCAAATTTAAAACATTGAATGCCAAAAGGAATTCCTACAATGGTTAGGCAAAGGATTAAGCCTCCGATAATGTATTCAAAGAAAATAAAGATACCACCAAAAATAATCCAGATAATATTGCCTAAAAAGTTCATTGTGTTTTTAGTTTAAGATTTAATACGGAGAATTTTGTTACAGCCTGTTAATGCTTTCTGCTTGTTTTCTTCGTAATTTAGAATCACACACAAATGAAACACAATATGAAAAAAATTATTCTTGCTGCGACATTCGTCGCTTGCTTTGGACTGTCGCGTGCCAAAGCCCAAAATGTAAATGGCGTGAAATTGACCGATATCCATGTGGACTATATCCAGATTCGGGCAACAAAGAGTTTTTTAGCAGACAAACAATGGATAGCGTTGGAGTACGGGCAAAAGGTTGGCGATTATAGCGAACAGTACATCAGAGATGATAATGATAAAAAACTCGAATTTAATTCAGCAATTGATGCGGTGAATAAGATGAAAGCTTACGGATATGCGTTGTTTAGTGTTTACACAGAGCAGGTAGACCAGTCATCAAACCGGCCTGTATACGTATTGAAAAGAAAATAAATAAAAAAGAAGTCAAGTTTGATAGCCAGTTGGTTATTAAACTTGACTTCTTTGTAATAGCTATATAAAATCCAGCGTATTGAATTTTTTGTTCAGGATATCAGCGTTGTTTACATCCAGCCATTTATCTAAAATGGTACCATAAACCTGCCTAAAATCCAGTTGATATTTTAAATCGCCGGTATCGAGATCGCTCAAGTTTGGTGCGGCGTTAAAAATCCCTTGTTTCTTTAATTTTCCACCGAAAACAAACATATTATTTGCCATTCCATGGTCGGTACCGTTACTGGCATTTTGTTCTACCCTGCGGCCAAATTCGGAGAAGGTAATCACCAAAGTATCCTCCAGTTTATTGTTCGATTTCAGATCTTTTAAGAAAGCAGCCATGCCCTCACTATACTGTTTAAGCAGATTACCTTGTTGTCCAATCTGATTCACGTGTGTATCGAAACCGCTTAGCGACACATAATATACCCTGGTTTTTAATCCAGAAGAGATAAATTTAGAAACCGTTTTCAATTGGTTAGCAAAACCCGAAGTAGGGTAAGTAGATTTCGATTGATAAATTTTGGAGGTATTCTGTATATAACTGGCAGAAGATGAAGTTTCAATCATCGTTTTATACAAATAACCTAAATTATCTTCATCTAAATGTTCCTTATCATTCTGCAGCATGGCCTTAAAAAACGGATCGTTCGTATTGCGGAACAAAGCTGCAGGATCTTTTAATGCAATTCCTTTTTTGGTTTGCCCTTTCATGGCCAGAGAAAGTGAGTCATCAACTTCTATTGCCGTATAAGGGAATTTACAGGTTTGGCAATTGCTATCCAAATAACGGCCAATCCATCCGGTTGATAAAAATTGATTACTATCGCTACCGGTTTGCCAGATATCCATGGAGCGGAAATGCGAACGGTCGGGATTTGGGTAGCCAACATCGTTAATGATGGTCATCCAGCCTTGATCGTAAATTTCCTGCAAGGCAGCCATGTTGGGATTTAAGCCCTGCATGTCATTCAGTTTAATTACCTCCTCAGGTTTAATGGCAATACTATTCCTTTTTTGATAATAAATGTCGTTTCCAAAGGGAATAACTGTATTTAAACCGTCATTTCCACCAGAGAGCTGAACCACAACGAGGTTTTTGTAAAGGCTTAACTCATCAAGTGCCATGGCCTCAAGTGGTTTCATAAAAGCCGGAACGAATAGCGAACCTGCTGCAACAAATCCTGTATTTCTTAAAAAATTTCTTCTGTTCATGGTGTAAAGTTTTTTTGTTGATGGTTTATGGCTTGGGCGTTTAGCTAAGCGGCTATTAACCATAAGTCATCAAACCATTAATCAATATTCATCTAGCACAACTGATATTCTGGCATACTGGTAATTTCTACTGCTGTACTTCGCAATCCTTTGTTATCGCTTACCATTGTGGTTATTTTAGTGTTTAATTTCGGTTGCAGTAAAAACTCGGTAAGCGCTAATGGTGTTAATCCTTTTGGTAAAGTGTTTAAAAATTTAGGCCAGTCTGCATTTGCGTTTACATACGATTTTGGTTTCATATTGGCATTTGCATTGGTGGTAGCCGTGCGACTTAAAGCAATTACGGCTTCATCTTCAGGATCGGCTTTACCACTAAAATCGATTTCTCCATCATTTAACACAAGCGAAGGAATGCGCATCCTTAACATTAGCGATGAACTATCAATCCAGCTTTGTCCGCCAGGCCAGCCCGCAACATTAGGCGGGTTAAATAAATATTGCCCTAAACTGCTTTGCAACTGTATTAAAACCTGTGGTTTATTATAAGTAACATAAAACTCACGACTTAAGCCCACTAAAAATTCAGCTGGCGATTTAATTTTTGTGCCTACATTTTCCGGGCTATAAAACCAATCAGAAGTAAACATTTTCTTCATCATTGCAGCAATGTCGTATTTCGAATTGTAAAAATGTGTGGCGAGTTCTTTAACATGTGCTTCATTGGGCTTATCATTAACAAAAAATTGATACACCTTCCTGGCAATAAACTGCGCGGTTTCTGGTTTTTCGAGAATAATATCAATGATGTTTTCGCCTTCAAAATTCCCGATTTTACCAAAAAAGGTTTTTGTTCCGGTATCGTGTAGATTTTGTCTGAAAATAAATGAGCCATCTTTATCATACATCCAGCCTGTAAATGAGCGGGCAGATTCTTTAATATCCTGCTCGGTATAATTTCCCCTTCCTAAAGTGAAAAGCTCCATCAGTTCGCGGGCAAAATTCTCATTTGGCTTCCCTTTTTTATTCTGCTGATTATTCAGGTATTGCAGCATCGCTGGCGACTTCGAAACCTCTACCAACAAGGTTTTAAAGCTACCTAAAGCATTTGCTCTTTGGATATTGTTTAGTTGTTGTGCAAAGAATGGATTATTACTGCGGCAGGCAAAATGACCATGCCAAAAGAGCGTCATCTTTTCCCTCAAGGGAGCATCTGTATTAATCATCTTGGTAATGAAGGCAATATTCAGGTCGCGGCTCACTTCATTTTGCTCGCGTATAATCTGCTGACGCATTTTCTTTTCATCATCCGTCAGGTCTTTTTTAGCATATAAACCTGCCTGTACCAAAAGCTGCCGTTTTGATTCAAAATCGTTTATTAAATTAATTGGATCATCTTTTTGTGAATCTTTAATCAAGTTATCGACCACTTTATCGAGACTTTTTTTGCTTAATTTTTGTAAGTCGGTATAAGAAACCCCGAAGCAGGCCCGGTTGTAAAGATGTTTTACTTTTAAGAAATTATCTTTTGTGCTCATCATAGACTGTTTTACAATATGACTAATTTAAAACGTCAGGGTTTAATCTTTGTTTTCTTTCTTATTTTTGTATATGTTTTTTCAGTTACTTGATGATCACCCAGGCTTTCCGGATCCGGCTTTGGCAGAAGAGGATGGTTTGCTAGCCATTGGAGGCGATTTAAGTACCGAGCGGTTGTTAATCGCCTATTCTAATGGTATATTCCCATGGTTTAGCGAAGGTGAACCAATCCTTTGGTATTCGCCACATGAGCGTTGCGTAATTTATCCTGATAAAATCAAAATCAGTAAAAGCATGCAGAAAATTTTAAAACAGGAGGTTCTCAAAATTACTTTTAACCAGGCTTTTGCCGAGGTGATCCGGAATTGTGCAACTACTGAAAGAAAAGGACAGGATGGAACCTGGATTACCAATGAAATGCAAGATGCTTATATCAATCTCCATCAACAGGGTTATGCCCACAGCGTAGAAGTTTGGCTGGAAAATCAATTGGTGGGTGGATTATACGGCCTAAAAGTTAACCGTGTGTTTTGCGGCGAAAGTATGTTTAGTCATGTAAGTAATGCCTCAAAAGCTGCCCTTATTTTTTTAAGCAAAATGAATATCGATTTAATCGATTGTCAGTTGCCAAACGATCATTTGATGAGTTTAGGCGCTGAAATGATCAGCCGGGAGTTGTATATGGAAATGCTTCAGGCTCCTTGAAGCTAATGTCGGCTTTAAGTTTTAATGTTTCTCTTACTGTCTATGTTCAATAAACCCGGTAGTAGCGTTTCCGATTCTTTACCGATCAATCGGCACTAAATTAGCATCGGAAGTAGCGGATAACGGGACTGCTGCTTCAGAAGCATTACTGAACGCTCATTTTCAAATGAAAAACAATAAATGATATCTCATTTATTGTCATCAGTTAAACCTTGCTCACGCATGGCATTTTCAATTCTTCTATCCGGAATAAACCAGATGCAGGCGACTACGAAATAAAGCGCAACGCCAATCCAGGGGTTGATAAAACTTAATCCTATACCTGCAATATAAAATAGCAAAGAGAATTTTCCTTTAGCATCATTACCGATGGCGTGTACCACCAAAGAGTGCTGACCTTCTGTTTTTTTTATCACAATTACCAATAAGGTATAGGAAATGGCTGCAAGAAGTAATGCAACACCATATAGAATAACAGGCCATAAGGCAAAGTGATGTTCGCCCATCCAGCCGGCTGCAAATGGAAATAGTGAAAGCCAGAAAAGGAAATTTAGGTTAGCCCAAAGCATTGATCCATTTACTTTTTTAACGGCATGTAATAAATGGTGGTGATTATTCCAGTAAATGCCAACATAAATGAAACTGAGGATATAACTGATAAACTTTGGTAAGAGCGGTTTTAAGGTTGCTAAAGTTTCGCCATGTTCTGGTACTTTAATTTCCAAAACCATAATGGTGATGATAATTGCAATTACACCATCGCTAAATGCTTCTAATCTGCCTTTGTTCATAAAAATCCGACCTTAAATAATCTGGTTACAATTATCAGTCAAATTATTGTATAAAACAAAACCTGCAAGCTTTTGGCCTGCAGGTTCCTTATTGTTGTTTTGTTGAAATTATAATTCGCTATCGTCACCGTTTGCGACGGGGATGTATGAGGTTCACATTTTAATGTGACTATTATTCCTTTAAGCGATACAATCGCAATTCTCGTCGATCCTCGTTACAAACGAGGACCATCTAATTATAGTTCTCTAACCCAAATGTTTCTGTAGCTGATTGCAGGGCTTGGGTCTCCGTGATCTTGTAATTTGATTGAAGAAGGGCCATGTTTTTTATATTCAGGAGCACCAATATACCTCGTTGCACCCTTTAATATAAATCCGTTCTGTAAAAGTACGCCATTTAAAAATACGGTAACACTTGCTGGTTTTTGTACTGTTCCATCTTCATTAAAACGTGGCGCGTTCCAAATGATATCATAATATTGCCATTCGCCAGGTTTTTTGTTGGCGTTAGCTAAAGGAATTGCTTGTTTATAAATGCTACCTGTTTGTCCGTTCACATAGGTTTTGTTATTATAAACATCTAAAATCTGGATTTCATAACCATCATCACCACCACCTGTTGAAGCTAAAAATACCCCGCTATTTCCGCGTGCCTGACCTTCGCCAGAAATGTTTTCAGGGATTTTCCATTCCAGATGAAGTTGGTAATCGGTAAACTTTTTATTGGTTTCGATGTTTCCTGTTCCTTTTTTTACGGTGAAAAATCCATCGTCAATTGTCCACGCAGCCGGTTTAGTTGGATCTTTAACAGAATGCCATGCATCTAAATTTCTACCGCTAAAAAGAATGATCGCATCAGATGGTGCATCTTGAGGCAATTTACCTGGTGTAACAATTTTAGGAACTGGCTCCCAAACCTCCGTTGTTTTTGGATCATTGGCAGGGTCTGGTTTCTTATCTTGCGCCATAGCTTGTCCTGCAAAAAGTGCAGGAATAAATAATAGTGTGTACTTGTTCATGATTGTGGTTTAACTTTTTAAAGTTAACCAGTTTATTAAGAAATGGAAATTTAGTATTTAAAATTTTACCCTAAATCGTCAACAACATAGGTTTCACTGATAATTACTTCGTCAGGTGCAACATCTTCCCTGCGTTGTTCTGCTAAATCACGCATTGGGCAATAGCCTGTAATGCCACGGTATAATAGTCCTGCACCAATTGCAGCACCAGTTAATCCAATTACAGGATGTGAAAAAATGCTGGTAATGCCTTTAAAAAGTAAATATGTTCCTGCTGCGCCTGATAACCAACGCTCAGATTTTGAAACATTTTCGAATAATTCCGGGTATTTCCAGGCTTCTTTAACATTATTTACTGCAGTATTAAAATCTTGATTTGTCATGATGGTAGAATTTATGTTCTACTGTATAACAAGTAAGGAGGGAATGAGTTTGAAAAGAATTTTAAATTGTAACGGAGCTATTAATGAGACTTCTTAAAATCTGGCGTCATTTCGACTGAAGCGTAGCGGAATGGAGAAATCTAATTAGTGATCTGCCATCCTGAATGCAATGAAGGATCTATAAACCTGAGTTCGATTAATAATGTGCTTTAATTTGGGTTCTTTGGCGCCTTACATGAACGGTCGTCACCCTGAACTTGTTTCAGGGTCTTTATAGTAAGGCGGTTTAACAGGAAAGATGCTGAAATAAATTCAGCATGACGAAACGGCTAGCCAATTCGTCCTAATAAAGTACATTAATTTTTAAACATTAATCGAACTCAGGTTATAAGCTATGAAATACAGGATCTGAACCTATTCAATAAAGATCCTTCATTGCATTCAGGATGACAATTCAGCTTGTTAATTCAGTATATCCCTAATATCCTCTTTACTCAGCGATTTAAAGAAACTTTCCTCGGTGGTAATTAGAGAGTTTGCCAACGATTTTTTACGGTTCTGTAAAGCCAGGATTTTCTCTTCAACAGTATCTTTTGCAATGAATTTATAAATGAAAACCTTTTTGTCCTGACCGATACGGTGCGTTCTGTCAATAGCTTGTTGTTCTACAGCAGGGTTCCACCATGGATCGAGGATAAAAACATAGTCTGCTTGTGTGAGATTCAGACCTACACCACCGGCTTTTATCGAAATCAGGAAAACCTTTAAGTCCGTATTTTGCTGAAATTCAGAAACGATCTCGCCACGGTTACGGGTTGATCCATCCAAATAAGCAAATGGTATATGCTCTGCTTCAAAATGTTTTTTAAAGATATCCAGGTGTTTTACGAACTGAGAAAAAACCAAAACTTTATGTCCGCCCTTAAGCACATTATCTAAAGTGTGGATTACATTTTCAAATTTGCCCGAATCAGAGATGTACTCTCCATCGATCATCACAGGGTGGTTGGCCAGCTGGCGTAAAGCGGTTAAACCCTGTAAAAGCTGCACCTGTTTTTTCGCAAAAGTTCCATCATCCATACTCTGCAATAGATCGTTGCGGTAGGCCGATTTGGTTTTTTCGTAATAAGCGGCCTGGTCCTCACTCATGTCGCAATAAATTACCTGTTCCGTTTTAGGCGGTAACTCTGCAGCCACTTGTTCTTTCGTTCTGCGGAGTACAAAAGGTTTGATGATTGATTGCAGTTTACGTGCTTTTTCTTCGTCCTTTTTCTTTTCGATCGCCTGCACATATTCTTCGAAGAAAAATGCCTGTGTGCCCAATAGCCCTGGATTTAAGAAAGTTAACTGCGACCATAAATCGCTTACTGAATTTTCTACCGGTGTACCGCTCAAGATCAGTTTGTTTTTCGATTTTAAGCTTCTAACGGCTTTGAACGATTTGGATGCCGGGTTTTTAATGTTCTGACTTTCGTCGAGAATAATATAATTGAAATAGAAATTTTTCATTTCATCTACATCAACTCTCGTAACGCCATAAGTGGTAATGATAATGTCGTAATTGGCAAAATTAGCGACATCTTTATTGCGGTTGGTGCCTGTATGGGCTAATATTTTAAGCTTTGGTGTAAACTTTTTTGCCTCTGTTAACCAGTTATAAATTAAAGAGGTGGGCATAATGATCAGCGAGGTGGTTTGTGTGTCCAACAGTTGATCGTCTTCTTTAACTTTTTGCAGCATGGCCAAGGTCTGGATGGTTTTACCCAAACCCATATCATCAGCTAAACAGCCGCCAAAATTATACTCGCGTAAAAAGCTGAACCAGTTATAGCCTGCCTTTTGGTAATCGCGCAAAGTTCCTTTAAAATGAACGGGCATCTGCGTATCGGCAATATCTTCAAAATCCGAAAGACGCTGAAGTTTACGCTCGAGGGTAACATTAGCCAAACTATCTTCGGCCAGATCGTTGATTAAACCGATATGGTGTTTTTTTAATTTGAGCGTTTGTCCGGCTTCTGCCAAACTAAACAGGCTGCCGTATTGAGTAAACCATTTATCAGGGATAATGGCCACTTCTCCATCAGGTAATAAAAACTCACGCTTTTTATGTAAAATATGCTGTTTTAACGATAGAAAAGGAATCTGATATTTGCCAAACCAAACCACGGCGTGGATATCGAACCAATCGTTTCCTTCCTTAACTTCCAGATCGATTTTACTGGCGCCTAATACAAATTTTTTCTGCCCGGTAGCCTGTTCAATTTCAAAACCTGATGCCTCTAAGATTTCGATATGTTCATTTACCCAATTTATTGCTCCATAACTTGGATTTTCATCCGCTGAAGCTACTTCAAGGTTACTGAATAATGAACTCGTTTTTTTAAGTCCTAAGGATAACAATAAATTAAACTGTTTTTTCTCCCATTCAGCTGAACGTTTAATGCGGTGAAAAATATAGTTATCGGCCGTTTTTTCTAAACGCACGGTTACTTTATGTGCGTTTTCGACAGGGAAAGTATATTCTCCGTATTTAAAGTACAACTGGATTTGCGAAAGACCGCCATCTACATATAAAACCTTGATTACAGGCGTAGCCTCGAACTGTTCCGTCCTGATTTCGAAACCTTCTGCATACACATGGTGTTTCTCGATTAAAGGGGCAACAAATTTTTCGAAGTAGGTGGCTTCGGTTGTTTTCGGTATGGCAATAAAACGTTTATTTAAAAACGGTTGTAGTTTTTTTCCTTCAATATCCTGATCAAAAAAGTATAACACATCGTTCAGCAATAACCAGGCAGGTTTGTTGCTGATGATCTGCGCTTCTTTAAACATAAATTCGATGCGCAGGTTCTGGTATTTGATGGTTGGAAAATAACGTGTTTCAGTTTCATTTCTCCGGAAATGGAAAAGGATAGATGCGGGCTCATCAGCAAGTTCGATTTTGCGTTCTACCGGCCAGCCATCTTTGTCCATTACATAAAGCTCATTTTTGACCTTTAAGATTTCTAAAGCTTCGGCAAGTTTCTTTTCAATTTTAGGACGAACATTTTCATAAAACTTATCGTCGAAAATTTTGGTAAAGAATTCAGTTGGCCTGATTAATTTTTTGTAATACTTTTTAATCAGCGAATCCTGCTCAATATCATCTAAAATTTTAATCAGCTTATAATCGATGTCACTTAAGCAGGCATTGAACTCTTCTGCCGTGTGGGTAAAAATCCGTTGATAGGTAAAAGAAAAGTCGCCCTGTGGATTAAGCTGAACTACGTGTGGTTCAATTAAATAGCCAAGGTACTCATGTTTGCACAAAGAGTATACGACTTTACAGGCTTTAGAGCTATCGACACGTAACATTGATGAATATAAAAATTTTTGAAAGCTAAGCGCTTAAAAAACTTTAAACTTACAATATTTTGAGATTAGATCAAAAGAACTGACCGTTTTTGGGATAAAAAATATATGGATTTTAAACCTGAATTATTCGTATGAGGTAAATACTTCTGGTTTATGCTAGGTAAGTGACGGAACTCATGAATTGCATTGGATATTTTATAAATAATTTCTTAGGGTTAGCATCCTCATTTTTAGGTAACTACAAAAAAAAGGCATCCTGAAATTCAGAATGCCTCAAATGTGCTTGTTAATTTATGTTTATTTCCAGCCACCGCCTAATGCACGGTAAAGGTTAACAACCGACTGTAATTTTTGTAATCGGTCATTAATCCCGCTTAATTGAGCTGTTAACAAACTTTGTTCTGAAGTTAACACATCAGTATAGTTAGTTGCCGAACTGTAACGCAATAACTCTTTGGTAAAATCTACCGCTTTGGTTAATGAGGCGATTTGTTTTGCCCTTGTTTCCTCTTTTTCTGCAGCAGTTTGATAAGCATACAATGCATTTGATACTTCCTGTCCACCAGTTAACAGCGTTTGTTGAAAGTTGTAAAAAGCAATCTGTTGATTAGCTTCAGCTGTTTTTAGGCGGGCTTTATTCGCTCCTCTTGCAAAAATTGGCTGCGTTAAACCTCCTACTAAATTATAGAAGATAGATTTGCTGAAGAAATCCTGTAATTGTAAGCTTGATAATCCGCCTGCTGCAGTAATCGTTAAAGCAGGGTAAAAGTAAGCTTTAGCTACATTGGTATTTTCAAAAGCCGATCTGAAACCAAATTCAGCGGCTATCACATCCGGACGGTTTTTTAGCAATTGTGCAGAAACCCCAGTTTGTAAATTCGCATAAGGGGTTTGCTGATCTAAAGTGGTGCGGTTAATCATGTTTGGTGCTTTGGCAACCAAAACACTTAGTGCATTTTCGGCCTCTTTGATGCTTCTTTTTAAATCAGGCACAGTTACCTGAGCTGCATATAAATTGGCCTCACTTTGTACAACTGCCGCACCATTTACTACCGCTCCCTGTTTTAATTCCCTCATGGTTTCCACGTCCTGCGTTCTAACCTTAATGGTTTGTTCGGTAATGGCCAATTGTTTGTCGAGTGCCAATAAAGTATAATAATTGTTGGCAATAGTGGCAATTAATTGCGTTTGGACAGCTCTTTTTGCGGCATCACTTTGTAATAAAGTTGCATATGCACCACGTTTTGCACTTGTCAGTTTTCCCCATATATCAGCTTCCCAACTGGTACTTAGCTGTGCTTTATAAGTTTGGGTTTCTAAATTAATGTTAATCCCAGGAGGAAAGTTTAAGGAGGCCTGCGATTGTTTATTATCCGTTACGTTTACATCAGCCTGTAGGCTTGGCAATAATGCCCCACGACTCTGTATTAGTGTTGCTTCGGCAATTTTAATCCGCTCAATCGCCTGTTTAAGGTCTAAATTTTCATTTATCCCTTGTTGGATCAGCGATTGTAAAGTGGTATCCGAAAATAATGTTTTCCACTGCAGATCTGCCATCGTAGTGGTATCTGTTGTACTATTATCGCGGTATAAACCTTCGCTTGTTACCTGGGGGCGTTCGTATTTTTTAGTTACGCAGGCACTCAGGGTAATAATGGCTAAACCGGTTAAAAGGGAATGCTTATATCTAAAATTCATTTTCTTAGTATTAATGTTTGCTGTTCGCAGTAGCCAATTCATATTCCTCTGGCGTTTGTTCATGGTCAATACCTTCGTTAAAAGGCGATTTATTACTGATGCGCTCCTGTAAGGATTGGAATATGATAAACAGAGCCGGAATTACGAAAACTCCAAATATTGTTCCGATCAACATACCCCCAACAGCACCTGTACCAATTGAAGTATTACCCGCTGCACCAACACCTGATGACAACATTAAAGGTAATAAACCAAGGATGAAAGCGAACGAGGTCATTAAAATCGGGCGTAAACGGGCTGTTGCACCATCAATTGCCGCATTGGCTATGCTCATGCCTTTTCTTCTTCTATCTACCGCATATTCTACGATCAAAATGGCGTTTTTGGCGAGTAGTCCCACAAGCATGATCAGGGTAATCTGCGTATATATGTTATTGTCTACCCCGAAAATTTTGTCAAACACGAATACACCTGCTAAACCAACTGGTAAAGAGAATAAAACTGCTAACGGTAAAATATAACTTTCGTATTGTGCGGCAAGTAGGAAATAAACAAAGATTACGCAAAGTAAGAAGATGAAGACTGTCTGACTTCCGCCAGCCATCTCCTCACGTGATAAGCCAGAAAATTCATAGCCATATCCTGCCGGAAGATTTTTAGCAGCCTCTTCCTGAACAGCCTTTAAAGCATCACCTGAGCTATAGCCTGCATTTGGATTACCTGTTACCGCAATAGAAGTAAACAAATTGAAACGCGAAATGGCCTGTGGTCCGTATACTTTGGTTAACGTAATAAATTCTGATACCGGAGCCATTTGTCCTGCAGAATTTCTAACAAAAATACGGGTTAACGTTTGCTCGTTTGCACGATACTGGGCATCTGCCTGGTACATCACCCTGAATTGTTTACCGAATTTATTAAAGTTTGATGCATAAACACCACCATAATATCCCTGCATTACACCCAATACATCACTAACCGTTAA
This sequence comes from Pedobacter sp. MR2016-19, assembly GCF_014947265.1. Classification (NCBI taxonomy): domain Bacteria; kingdom Pseudomonadati; phylum Bacteroidota; class Sphingobacteriia; order Sphingobacteriales; family Sphingobacteriaceae; genus Pedobacter; species Pedobacter sp. MR2016-19. The sequence continues at coordinate 230,927 of NZ_JADCNK010000006.1, read as the reverse complement.
CCCGGCCTGTTTAACCTTTGCCACATTTACATCAATCTGGTATTGTGGGAAATTTGGGTTAAAAGAGGTAGAAGCATATTGGATCTCAGGACGTTTACTCAACGCGGCTAGAAATCCATTTCCAACTTCGTTGAATTTTTTGATATCTCCGCCAGTTTTATCCTGCAACTGGAACTCAAAACCGCCACTGGTACCAAAACCCTGGATAGTTGGCGGAGCAAAGAAGATAATTTTAGCACCTTTAATACCTGCTGTTTTTGCAAACAACTCGCCAATTATGGCTTTTACATCGCGGCCTTTACGTTCATCCCATGGGGTTAATCGCGAAATTACCATACCATACGAACTGCCCGAACCACTGATCATACTACGACCCACAACCCTTAAAGTGTTTTTAATTTCAGGTATTTTGTGTGCAATACTATCAATCTTTGCAATTACAATATTGGTTTCCTCTTGCGAAGTTCCTGCTGGTAATGAGATATCGCTCATGATGGTTCCCAAATCCTCATTTGGTACGAAACCTTTCGGCGTGGTATTCATTGTCCAAACCAATACTACAGCAAAGAAGGCAATAGCCAATCCAACAATCCATTTTTTTCTGGAAAGAAAGCTTACCGATTTTTTATATTTTCCAGTTACGGCATCAAATGAAGTATTAAAAGCATCGTAAAAACGGTTTAAAAAGTTTTTAGATTTTTTGTGTTCTTCTTTGTGCGGTTTTAAGAATAAAGCACATAATGCCGGACTTAATGTTAAGGCGTTAATGGCCGATAAAATGATCGAAATGGCTAGTGTTAAACCAAATTGTTTGTAAAATACACCAGAAGAACCGGAGATAAAACTCACCGGGATAAACACGGCAGCCATTACCAAAGTGATCGAAATGATCGCTCCACTAATATCGTCCATGGCATCAATAGTTGCTTTTCTGGCATCTGTATAACCTTCATCCAGCTTGGCATGCACGGCCTCTACTACTACAATCGCATCATCCACCACAATACCAATGGCAAGTACTAGGGCAAATAAGGTTAATAAGTTGATGGTAAATCCAAATAAACTCAGGAAGAAGAACGTTCCGATAATCGCCACCGGTACACTAATTGCCGGAATCAAGGTTGAACGGAAATCCTGTAAGAAGATAAACACTACAAGGAACACCAAAATAAATGCTTCGATAAGGGTGTGAAGCACTTTTTCTATCGATGCATCCAAAAAGTCGTTTACGTTAACCAAAGTTGAGTAATGCACCCCTTTTGGAAAAGATTTTTGAGCTTCATCAAGGGTTTTGATAGAGTTTTCGATCACCTCTTTTGCATTTGAACCTGCTGTTTGGTTAATCGCAATACCCAAAGCCTGTTTTCCATTAAATTTAACCGAACTGGCATAACTCTGTGCACCTAATTCGATCCTTGCAATATCTTTTAAACGGAGAATCTGACCGTTATCGGTGGTACGGATAATAATATTACCAAACTGGGCCTCATCTTTTAACCTACCCGTATATTTTAGGGTATATTGAAATGCCTGATCGCCAAGTTCTCCGAATTGACCTGGAGCGGCCTCCACATTCTGATCGGCTAGGGCAACGTTAATATCGTTAGGAACCAATCCGTAGGTTGCCATCACATCAGGTTTTAGCCAGATACGCATGGTATAATCCAACGTTCCGAATGCACTTGCATCACCCACACCATTGATACGTTTAATCTGAGGGATGATATTGATGTTTGCATAGTTTTGTAAAAACTTCTGATCGTAAGAAGGGTCATCGCTATATAAACCAAAGATCAATACGTTACTCGCCTGTCTTTTAGCTGTAATTACCCCCGATTTGGTAACCTCTGCAGGTAATAAACTCGTTGCACGCGCCACCCTGTTCTGTACGTTTACTGCTGCAAGATCGGGGTTGGTGCCCAGCTTAAAGTTTACGGTAATGGTTGCGGTACCATCGTTACTGGCACTGGAGGTCATGTAGGTCATGTCTTCCACACCATTGATCTGCTCTTCCAGCGGAACAACAACGCTATTCATTACCACATCGGCATTTGCACCCTGGTAAGAAGTAGAAACCTGCACCGTTGGTGGGGCAATTTCCGGATATTGTGAAACCGGCAACGTAGCTAAACCTAAAACACCGAGTATAACGATGATGATGGATATAACCGTTGATAAAACCGGTCTTTCTATAAATTTCTTAAACATAATTAATATTGATTACACTGCAATAGTGTGATTGGCAACATGATATTGTTATTTCTTGATATCAGCATAAACTGAATCGGCACTTTTCTCTTCAGGTTTAATTTTCGTTCCGTCTTTTAACGATTGGAAACCCTCTAAAACAACTTTATCTCCAGCCTTAAGTCCTTTAGTTACGACATAGAATTTGCCTTTGGCCAAATCCATAATCTCAATTTCGGTGTTAATGGTTTTAGCAGAATCACCCAAAACATAGACGAATTTTTTGCCCTGTAAATCAATGGTCGATTTCTGAGGAATTAAAATTGCATTCTCAATGTGCTGAGGAATCCTTACAGAAGCACTTGCGCCATTTTTTAATAAAGAAGTAGGGTTGGGGAAGGTTGCTCTTAAACTTGCAGAACCCGTGCTGGTGTTAATCTGTCCGTTGATGGATTCGATTTTACCATTTTGTGCATAAACTGTTCCATCGGCAAGCACCAAACTCACCGCAGGGATGTTTTTCATCTGCTGGGCCAAAGTATTCCCTTTATAGGTTTTAGAAAAATCTAAAAGCTGTTTCTCATTTAAAGAGAAGTAAGCATAAACCTTTGAGGTGTTAGAAACTGTTGTTAAAGGTTGTGTACTGGTACTGCTTACCAAACTTCCATTTCTGAAAGGAATACTGCCAACTACGCCGTCAACAGGGCTTTTAACAGAAGTATAGCCTAAGTTAACCTGCGCATTTACCAATTCGGCTTTTGCCTGTGCCAATGCTGCTTTTCTGCTTTGAAGTGTTAATTGAGCAGCATCAAGATCATATTTGCTGATGATGTCTTTTTCTACCAAAGGTCTGGTTTTATTTACTGTTAACTGGGCGGCATTAACATCGGCTTCGGCACTACTGATGGCTGCTCTTGCTGTGCGTACCTGTTGTTCATATTGTGGCGCATTAATGGTGAAAAGTAACTGACCTTTTTTAACCACTGCACCCTCATCTACAAAAATCTTTTCGATAAAGCCGTCAACTTTTGGGCGGATGTCGATATTTTGGATACCTTCAATCGTTGCAGGGTAATCAGAATCTAAAGTGGTGTTTTGTGTATTTACGGTAAAAACCGGGTAAGCTTGTGGACCAGCTGCTGCTGCAGCTGCGGCTTTTTTAGCAGCATCGTTGTTTCCGCATGATGCTAAGAGCATACCCATGCTCATGCTAAAAAAGAGAGTTGTTACTTTTCTCATGGACTATTTCTGTGTGTGTATAAATTTGAATTTCCGGAATTAAGAGCGTCGTTAAAACTTAGGACTTCAATTTCCGCAAATAATTGTCCAAAAATAGCGCCTAACCAAAAATAAATCTGTCCAAATTCTGTCATTTAATCAATCGATTGATTTATTTCATGTTCTAAACTGCGCTTGTCTTGCTTTAAATTGCTGTTTTTTAGATTTTTAAGTATTATTTTTAACCAGAAATGAATGTGTAAATATCTTGAGACAGATGTTAAATGCTGTTAAAATTGCTTGTATTGATGCATTTTATTGTGATAAATGTTGCGAATTTTGATCAGTCTAACAAGATGTAGTGTCTACGTATCATTCATTTTCATGTTTAAGAAATAGAATCTATTTGTTGTAGTTTTTTGAGATGATTTTGATATCTTCCAGATTATAGCTTTTAAAATAATCAAGACCTAAAACTGAGTTATATTCTTTTGGTATTGATTTTAGATTTTCTGATCTTTTTTTCTTTGATTGAGAATAATGACTTTCATTAGATCTCACGAAGGAAATTTGAATAGTATCGCTTAGGTTAGGATAAATATATTCTATGGTGTCGAGATTTAGTTTATTCCATTTAAACTTATATAAAGAAGCGAGTCCGGGATGATCATAAGTAACGCCTCTGATTGCTTTTTCATTTGAAAAGAAAGTAGGGTTTACAAGCTCAATTTTTGTTGTAGAAATTTCATCGACTTTGGAAATATAAAGATCAAAAATATTTCTCATGCAGCACCCTGATAAAGGGTACCAGTTAATTGAGAGATCTTTTAGCCCATCATTATTTACATCTTTGATTGACCAAATTGGATAGGCATCAGTCATCAAAATTTGGTCGATCAGTTTTTTGAAACCAAGAGCATTAACAGAATAAATAGTTATTTTTGTATAAAGCTTTGAAGAACTTGCAATGAACAAATTTTTATAGTTCTGAGAAAACAGGTGACCGAATTTAACTTCTACATCAACTTTATTATTTAAATATTCGCTTCCTGTAGAAAATTTTTTTCTGAAACTTTCTTTTCCAGCAGTTTTGGCGAGCATTAGTGATTTTTCTAAAGCATCGTGAAAAAGTGATTCTATTTTTTTAGTAGTAGAATCTTTTTTTGACTTTAGTGGGCTGTTTATTTTTTTGATTTCGAATTTTTTGACCTGATTTTTCTGTTTGCATGAAAAGCAGTAGGTCAGACAGAAAAAAAGGAAGATCAATCGCATCACAAGAACCGAAATTTAGTATTACTCTATTTCTCCCTCAAAAACCAATTTGGCCGGGCCACATAAAAATACATTGGTGAATGCTTTACCATCGTAGTCGAATTCTATTTTAATATCACCGCCCAAAACCTTAATATCAGTTTTAACATGGCCGGTTTGGTTTTTATGTTGTGCCATAGCCATGGCCACCGCTGTTACGCCGGTACCACATGCATAGGTTTCATCTTCAACCCCGCGTTCGTAAGTACGAACAAATAAATGATCACCTTTATCTTCAACAAAGTTTACATTTATGCCTTTTTCTGCATAAGTTGTATTGTAACGTATGTTCTTTCCTTCGGTAAAAACGTCAAAATCTTTTAAATCACTTTGCAGAGCAACATAATGTGGCGAACCCGTATTCAATACGTAAGCTTCGCCATCTTTGGTAATGGTATCTACATCAATCATTTGTAAATCAACCCATTCTCCATTTTCTGAAATTCTGGCATAATGAGGGCCATCTACTGCCAAAAAGTTTGTTTCCCGGTCGATAATGCCAAGCTGTTTGGCAAATGCAACAATGCATCTGCCACCATTTCCGCACATGCTGCCCAGTTTACCATCTGCGTTAAAATAATGCATCTCAAAATCATAATTCTCGTGCTTTGTAATGAACATTAATCCATCGGCACCAATGCCAAATCTTCTGTGGCATAATTGTTCAACTAATTGATTGTCAATGTTTTTTAATGGACTGGTAGTGTGGTCTATTAAAATGAAATCGTTGCCTGCGCCCTGATATTTATAAAAATTAATTTTCATGAAAGCTTCATTTTTTAATGCAATATTTGAGTTGCAAAAGGTAATAAACGGATTGTGTTTTTTAATTTAACATTTTTTAACACAAAACTAAGTGCTTTGAGGATACAAATATCGTTTATATGGTATTAAATTTGAATAAACTTACTAAAGAAAATTTAAGCAGATAAAACTGCTGGAGCATCCTGCTTAGATCAAAATGAAAAACGCTCCCGCAAACAATAACATTTAACAAATGAAATATGATAAGCTAAACCATTAGCTAGCAAATTAGTTTATAATAAATCATGGCTTTAAATAAAACAATATACAGACACATGAAACCATTAAAAGCTAACAATTTTAAAGCAATACTAAGCTTTTAATAGCTTCATGACCATTTACAAACAATATACAAACACATGAAAAAAATATTAGGAATTACCGTGTTAGCTGCTTTTATAGGTGGGGCAGCAGCAATTGGAGGTTACAAATTATTTGAGCGTAACCAAACAGGCAGTACCATTACTGAAAAACAGAATTTGTATTTCGCCAATAATCCATTAAAAGTATCATCAGCAGGCGCTACAGATTTTACACAGGCCGCAGCAGCAGTTGCACCAGGTGTGGTTCACATTAAAACAACCTACGCAGCATCGAAAGGGCAGGGTTCTTCTTCTCCTTTTGATATGATGGAAGATTTCTTCGGCGGCGGTGGCCGCCAGATGCAGCGTCAACCAAGGGCTGCGTCAGGTTCCGGTGTAATTATTAGTCAGGATGGTTATATCGTTACCAACAACCACGTAGTAGAAAATGCAGAGAAGGTTGAAGTAGTATTAACCGATAGACGTAAAGTAGAAGCTAAAGTAATTGGCCGCGATCCGAATACAGATTTAGCTTTAATTAAAGTAAATGCAACAGGTTTGCCTGTCGTAAAAATGGGTAATTCGGATAATGTGCAGGTTGGAGAATGGGTATTAGCTGTAGGTTTCCCTTTAGATTTAAATACAACAGTAACAGCTGGTATTGTAAGTGCAAAAAATCGTAGTATTGGTATTATTGGTCGTGAACAACAAGGCAATGAAATTACAGAAGAGGAATACCGCGAATACCAACGTACTGGGAAAAGACCAGATCGTCCGGCAAATACCAGCATAGAATCATTTATCCAGACAGATGCGGCCATTAACCCTGGTAACAGCGGTGGAGCCCTTGTAAATGCAAATGGTGAATTGGTAGGTATTAACTCAGCAATTGCTTCACAAAGCGGTTATAACCAAGGTTATGGATTCGCAATCCCAGTTAACTTAGCCCGTAAAATTGTTGACGATTTTATGAAATATGGTTCAGTTAAACGTGGTTACATTGGCGTTAACTTTGTGCCATTAAGTGGTGAGGAAAAACCTGAAGGTATTAAAACCAACGAAATCAGTGGTTTATATGTGAATGATGTGGTTGCTGGCGGCGGTGCTGCTGCTGCGGGCATTAAATCAGGCGACGTAATTAAAAAAGTTGATGGTGTGGTAATCAACGATTCACCTGATCTTCAGGAAAGAGTTGGTCGTTTAAACCCTGGCGATAAAGTTAAATTAACTGTACTGCGTAATGGTGCCTTGAAAGACTATACGGTTACCCTTAAAGGCGAAGCCAGTGTAGGTTTAACTGCAAATAATAATACAAGTAAAGGTGCCGAAGTAAGTAAATTGGGCGCAACTTTCGCTCCGGCTACTCAAGCGCAGAAATCGAAATATGGCATTAACAGTGGTGTGGTTGTAACATCAGTTACCACTGGAAAAGCTTTCGACAATATTGGGGTGGAAAAAGGTTTAATTATTACCAAAGTAAATGGACAACCTGTAAATTCTGTGACCGATGTTCAAAAAGCATTGCCTTTAGGAAGAAACAATATGGTTAGCATTTCTGGTGTTGGTGAGCAAGGTTCATACAACTACAGTTTCCCTGCACAATAATTATTTTTAATAAATAGCTTAAAAGGCTTCCCAGGATTAAATCCGGGAAGCCTTTTTTTTAGTCTTGTTTTATAGGTTCGTGATTAGCATGGCAAGCGGTCGGCACATTCTTCGCAGGCCACCGCACATTGTCTGCAGTGCTCATGGTCATGTTTGCTACATTCAGCCGCACAAAGCCTGCATATTTCTTCGCAAAGTAGTAGATATTGGTGGCCAATAACTGAATCTCTTTGTAGCAATCTGGCTGCCTGGGTACAGATATCCGCACAATCCCTGTCGAGTTTAATACAATCAATCATCATGTTGATATCTTCTTCTTTTAAACAGGATGATGCGCAGTGTTCGCAAGCTAAAGCGCAATCCAATAAAGCCTTGATCAAAGCATGGTTGTTTCTCGTTTCCATATCTGTAGTTATTTTAGTTATAAATGTTTTGTATAGTAATAACCTGCTGGCAGTTAAACTGTTTTTTAAAAATGAATTGGGGTAATCTCATCGAGTTATTTTTTGCCACGGATGAGCACAGATAAACACAAATTTTAAACATACGCGTTTTGTCACCCTGAGCGTAGTCGAAGGGTCTTTTTTTCTATGGCTTACTATCACTCCATGGCCTGTTTCCTACAGGCTATCGCTTTTTTTTGCCACAAATGAACACGGAGAATTTATTATCCTGCATGTTAATAAAAGAATTGCATCAATTTGTTCAGGTTCGGTATCTCATATGGCAGAGATTCTTCATTGCGTTCAGAATGACAATTGATTTGAGTGTAGTGGAAAGGCTATTTGTTAAAATATCTTAAATCTTTGTTGGTCAGCAACGTTTCTTATACGGAAACTAATATTCATCCGTTTTTCATAATCAAGATTTAGTTTCGCTACTACCGATTGATAATCAACCTTTACCGATACGCTAAATTATTTTTTTATAGTTCCATTTGAATCAGCAACAAAAACCGAATATTATGGCTTTAGCTAAAATTAACCTAAGTGTAAAACAATATTTCAATTTCATGTGCAGAACGGATTTTGAAAGGCGGATATTTCATGATACTTACAAAGAATTTCAAAAAAAATCCAAAATATATAGCTTAGATCAACACCTGCATACCTTTTCTCAGATGCAGCAAGCGAATGATAAGGCAAATACGCTAAATCAAAAACTTCAGTATTCAGTTATGGACAGCATTGCAGCTTTAGAATATAAAATACCTGTTTTAAATGATATTGAAGATCATCCGGTCCTTTTCGATTGGGCCGAATTACATATTTATAATTCTGATCTGTTAAATAAAGCAGCGCATATAGTTTCGATCACCTATACAAGTCCGGATTTAATTTTACACGAAATCGTTGGTGATCTGCTCACCCTAAGCTATACTGCTAAAGCCCACGAAACGTTAGTTGTAAAAATCACAGAAAACCTGATGGTGAATTATGAGCAGCGCGAAAGTCTTGTTTATAGTTAAATTTAAGCTCGGTTGCTATAAGGTAACTTTTGGTTCTGGATTTTCAATGTTATTCATCAATAATTAACAGTCGGAAAAAGTAGTTCATTTTGTTGTTTATGTTTTTTTTACGCAGAAAAGCGATTAGAAAAAGCCTGTTTTGAACATATTTTATGGATAAAACCGGGTGGTACATCAAAAATTAATGGATTAAATTTGGCCGCTAATAGGGCTTAAAAGGCAAATAGTCAATGTATTTAGTATATATTCTACAATAAAAAAAATAAAAAATTGATTTATAGGTATTTAACTCTATCTTTGGTTCAAATTAAAATACAATATAATGCAACAAGGAACAGTAAAATTTTTTAATGAAACTAAAGGTTTCGGATTTATCACTCCATCTAATGGCGATGCCGAAATTTTTGTTCATGCTTCAGGCTTAATCGATAACATTCGCGAGAATGATACCGTAAACTACGATGTAGAAGAAGGTAGAAAAGGCCTAAACGCGGTAAATGTTAAAGTAGCTTAAGAAAACTCGAACACATAAATCGTAAAAAGTTCCGATGCAAATCGGGACTTTTTTTATGCCATTATTTTTTGAAAAGTTAAGTCTTCTTATTATCTAATTTTTCACCATTAAGAAATTAAGATAGTTAAGAGGATATTTGTTATTTTAGTATTAGAATAAGTTCTCAATACCAATTTATTTTATTCATCCCGTAATCATACATACTTAAAAGTTAACGTTGAAAGCATGTTTCAACTAAATTAAATAGGGAATGACTAAAAAAGAGGTTACGCAGTTATCCTATGAGATAACAGGATTCGCAATTAAAATTCATAAAATATTAGGTCCAGGTTTATTGGAAAGTATATATGAACGCTGCTTAAAATATGAGTTGGAAAAAAACGGATATACTGTTGCTCAACAATTTGTGCTTTCGGTAGTGTATGATGAATTGGAAATGGATTTAGATTTACGTCCGGATCTATTTGTTAATAATTGTGTTGTAATAGAAATAAAAGCGATATCGAATATTCTACCTGTTCATCACGCACAACTCCAAACCTATATGAAACTTCTTAATGCTCCTCAGGGATTATTAATTAATTTTTTCACAGAAAATATTACAAAAAGCATTGTACCAATAGTAAATGAATATTTCAGTATTTTACCAGACAGATAACTTTAACAATCTTTACATACACTTAATGCTCTTAATTCCTTAATGGTTAAAAAACGTTAGGTCATGCTGCACATTTAACCAATACTAATAATCGAAACTCAAAATAATCTCCTATTCTTTCGATTAATTCCGAATATGCTTTAGAATGTTTCTAAATAAATGTTTTATCGCTGTTTTGTCATAATCGTTTATAAATTAAACTCATAATTAGATACTTTTGCAAGAAATTTAGATATAAATCCTAATCAAATGAGTGGTTTCGGAAATGCGTTTTCTTCATCAATAGGGAAGAAATTCATAATGGGTATTACAGGTTTGTTCCTGATACTTTTTTTAATTGTACACTGCGGTATTAATGCTTTAATTTTTATTAGCGACGGTGGTTTGACATTTAACGTAGGCGCACATTTTATGGCCACCAACTGGATTATCCGGGCTGGCGAGATTGTGTTATTTATTGGTTTGCTTGCACACATTTTTCAGGCTTTACGTTTAACATTGCAAAATCAGAAAGCACGTCCGGTTAAGTATGCAGTAAACGATGGTAAGGCAAACAGTAAATGGTACAGCCGTTCTATGGGCTTGCTAGGTACGCTTTTGCTGATCTTTTTGGTGGTTCACCTGAAAGATTTTTGGGTAGTTTCCCGTTTTACAGGCATCCCAACAGTTGATGCCAACGGACATGAAGATCTTTATGCGGTAATGAAAGAAAAATTTCAGGATCCGGTAAGGGTTGCCGTATATATTTTGGCTATGTTTTCTTTATGCTATCACTTATTGCATGGTTTTGCTTCTGCATTCCAAACATTAGGATGGAACCACTCAAAATATAATGGTATAATTAAAGGAGCTGGCGTTTGGTATTCGATTATTATTTCGATCCTTTTCGCAGCCATGCCGATTGCAGTTTATTTCGGTCTTATTCAATAATTTTTAGCACAAAAGATATGTCAGATATTAATTCAAATATTCCAGAAGGCGAATTAACCAGCAAATGGACAAAATATAAGTCTTCTGTGCCTTTGGTTAACCCATCGAACAAAAGAACTATTGAAGTAATCATTGTAGGTTCGGGTTTAGCAGGTGCTTCGGCAGCGGCTACTTTGGCCGAGATGGGTTACAAGGTAAAATGTTTCTGCTTTCAGGATTCACCACGTAGGGCACACTCAATCGCTGCTCAGGGTGGTATTAATGCCGCAAAAAACTATCAGAATGATGGTGATAGCGTTTATCGCCTTTTCTATGATACGATTAAAGGTGGCGATTACCGTGCCCGCGAAGCCAATGTGCATCGTTTGGCTGAGGTAAGTGCTAATATTATAGATCAATGTGTGGCACAGGGTGTGCCTTTGGCACGTGAGTATGGTGGCTTGTTAGATAACCGTTCATTCGGTGGTACACAGGTACAACGTACGTTCTATGCTGCAGGTCAAACTGGGCAGCAGTTATTATTAGGTGCATATTCTGCTTTAGAACGCCAGATTGGTATGGGTAAAGTGGAAATGTATACCCGCCACGAAATGCTTGAGGTTGTTAAAATCGATGGCAAAGCACGCGGCATTATTGCACGTAACTTAATTACAGGAGAAATCGAACGTCATTTTGGTCATGCAGTAGTATTAGGAACAGGTGGTTACGGAAACGTATTCTATCTTTCTACCAACGCGATGGGAAGTAACGTTACAGCGGCCTGGAAAGCGCACAAACAAGGTGCTTATTTTGCAAACCCTTGTTATACGCAGATCCACCCAACCTGTATCCCGGTTTCTGGCGATCACCAATCTAAATTAACCCTGATGTCTGAATCGTTACGTAACGATGGACGAATCTGGGTGCCTAAAAAGAAAGATGATAACCGTAAAGCTTCAGAAATTCCTGAAGATGAAAGAGATTATTATTTAGAACGCCGTTACCCTGCTTTTGGTAACCTGGTTCCTCGTGATGTGGCCTCTCGTGCTGCGAAAGAACGTTGTGATGCAGGTTATGGAGTAGGTGCTTCTAAATTGGCAGTATATTTAGATTTTAAAGCAAATACAGAACGCTACGGAAAAATCGAAGCTTCTAAAGCAGGTAACCACAATCCTGACAAAGAAACCTGCATGCGCTTAGGTACTGCGGTAATTAAGGAAAAATATGGTAACCTGTTCGATATGTATGCGCAGATTACAGGTGAAAACCCTTATGAAACCCCAATGCGTATTTATCCTGCTGTTCACTATACCATGGGTGGTTTATGGGTTGATTATAACCTGATGACCTCTGTACCTGGTTTATATTGTACAGGTGAGGCTAACTTCTCAGATCATGGTGCTAACCGTTTAGGTGCATCTGCTTTGATGCAGGGTTTGGCTGATGGTTATTTCGTTCTTCCTTACACTATTGGAGCTTACTTGTCGAAAGAAATTTCGGTAAAAGCAATTCCTACTGATCACCCTGCCTTTGCAGAGGCTGAAGCTAGAGCAGTAGGCATTTTAAATACACTGATCAATATTAAAGGAACTAAGTCGGTAGATCATTTCCACAAACGTTTAGGCCACATTATGTGGGAGAAATGTGGTATGGCCCGTAACGAAAAAGGTTTAAATGAAGCAATTCAGGAAATCAGAGCACTACGCGCTGAGTTTTGGAGCGATGTTCGTGTACCTGGAACAGCTGATGAGTTAAATACCGAACTCGAAAAAGCAGGTCGTGTAGCTGATTTTATCGAACTGGGCGAGTTGATGTGCATTGATGCTTTGAACCGTAACGAAAGTTGTGGTGGTCACTTCCGTGAAGAGTATCAGACAGAAGAAGGTGAAGCATTACGTGATGATGAGAACTATGCTTACGTAGCCGCCTGGGAATTTAAAGAAGGTGTAAACTTCGAACTTCACAAAGAAGAATTGAAGTTTGAAAATATTAAAGTTGCACAAAGAAGTTATAAATAGTAGCAAGATGGTAAGTATCAAGTATCAAGACTTGAATTAAATCTTGATACTTGGTTCTCATTACTTGATACTTAAATCTCAATATCATGAGTACAGGAAATATGAACTTAACGCTAAAAGTTTGGCGTCAAAAAAATAACAATACCAAAGGTGCTTTGGTAGATTATAAATTGGCCGATATTTCACCGGATATGTCTTTCTTAGAGATGTTCGATGTATTGAACGAACAATTAATTAACAAAGGTGAAGAACCAGTTGTATTTGACCACGATTGCCGCGAAGGAATCTGCGGAATGTGCTCGATGTTTATCAACGGGCGTCCACACGGGCCAAAAGATCTGGTTACTACCTGTCAGTTGCACATGCGTTCTTTCAAAGATGGCGATACCATCGTTGTTGAGCCATGGAGAGCAGCTGCTTTTCCGGTAATAAAAGACTTAACCGTAGATCGTTCTGCATTTGATAGAGTTATTGCTGCTGGTGGTTTTATTTCTGTAAATACAGGTAATGCGCAAGATGCCAATAACTTACCAATTCCTAAAATGCAGGCAGATGCAGCTTTCGAAGCGGCAGCTTGTATTGGTTGTGGTGCTTGTGTGGCAACTTGTAAAAATGCTTCAGCAATGTTATTCGTTTCCGCGAAGATCTCTCAGTTGGCGTTATTGCCGCAAGGCCAGCCAGAGCGTTACCGTAGGGTACAAAGCATGGTTGCACAGATGGATGCTGAAGGTTTTGGTAACTGTACGAATACTGGTGCTTGCGAGGCCGAATGTCCTAAAGGAATCTCTTTAGAAAACATTGCTCGTATGAACCGTGATTTTGCATCTGCAAAATTTATTTCAGAAGAAACCATTTAAAAATATACTGTGCACCTGGCTTAAGTGCCGGGTTCTTAAGCCTCCACATTGTGGGGGCTTTTTAGTTTACCAATTCATCGCCGCTAGGGGTACTATCATATTCCTTACTTTATCAGATGGAAATATGCGAATTAATATTTAATGGTTTATTCGTAACCTGGTGATTAAAACTGATACATATTTGACATCTGCCAGCTGTTATGAAAACATATGAAACTTTAGGTTTGAAAATCGAAAGCTTATATAATCAGATTGGCTCGAAATAAAAGTTTGCGAAAGTGGCAATAATCTTATGTTTGCATATTAAATTTTTGCGTATTTGGAAATTTTATTCTGTAATATTTGTATATACATTAAAATTTTTCTAAATTTAGTCTTCCGAGACAGGAGAGAAAACATAAAACCCCGGTAATTTTGCTGGGGTTTTGTGCGTTTAAGCCAATTTCGGATTTACTTCATACTAAAGTTAATATTGATATTGTATTTCACACGAACAGGTTTTCCATTTAACAACCCAGGATTCCATCTTGGCGATTTGTTCAATACTCTTAAGGCTTCGTCATCCGTTTCTTTTGTCAGGCCCCTGGTAATTTGAATATCTGTTAGCACCCCATTTTTCTCTACTACAAAAGAGGCAAATACTTTTCCCTGTGTGCTGTTTTTCTTTGCTATTTCAGGGTACTTAATCTCACGACCTAAGAATTCATAAAATTTCTTAATTCCTCCAGGATAATCTGGTACCTTTTCCAGGGAGGTAAAATCATAAATTTTGTCTGAATTGTCTTGTGCTTTTGCTTGATTTAAGCACATAGCGATGCCAGTTAGGGCTAAAAAGATTAGCTTTCTCATTGTTTTTTTTGTTAAAATGTTGATTATTTAGTTTTTCCTTGGATTTGCTTTTGGTTTTTTGCTGGTAATAATCACCACTCCATTTTTGCCCTTATCACCATGTAAAGTCATAGCAGACGAATCCTTTAGCACTTCTATTGACTCAATAGAATCCTGATCCAAATTGTTTATTCCTGAAACTTCTTTCCCATCTACAACGTAAAGTGGTTTGGCTTTATCATCGAAATCTCTGTTTAGCAAGTATCGCCTTATTACTGGAGTTTCACTATTGGGTAAAGGACGGATGTTTAATCCTGATACTTTTCCTTTCAAATTAGGTTCATCAATTTTTATAGGGGCGGCCTTAAGACCATAATTATTACGCAGAGAACCATTTTTGGTTTTAACCTCTATTACACCAGCAAAACCATCTGCGCCATACCGCGCTGTTGCTAAACTGTCTTTTAAGATATTTACAGCTTCGATGTTATTGGGGTCTACATCGCTAAGTGATGATGTGCCTCTTATATATTGTTTGTTCCCATCAATTACAATTAAAGGTTCAGTACCTAATGTTGAGATTCCCCTGAGTGTAACTTTAGGTGTTCTGGTACTATCTGCCTTTTGGGCAAAACCGGCTAAACTAAAGCCCATCAGCATGGTAAATATAATTACGTTTTTCATATTGAATTTTAGTTAAAATTTTCTTTTGAGTTCGAAAAAATCAGTGTTCTTATCTATCGAAAGCTCTTTTGAGTTAAGTGGCCTGAAAACATTGCTTTTTGCGCCTTTGCTGGTAACTAAAATTACACCACCCCTGGCTTTTGGCCCGTATAGATTCATTGCAGTTTGGTCTTTTAAGACTTCTATTGATTCGATACTGTTTGGGTTTATGGTATTCAACTGACTGTTATCTGATAATTTAACGCCATCTACAATGATTAGCGCATTAAGAGTTTTGCCATCTTTTAATCTGATCTTGTCGGCGGGAATGCTACTTGTTTTAGTGTCTTTTATAAGTACAGGGTCGTTGAGTTTGAAATTAACGTTAATATTATATTTAACTCTTACTGCTAAGCCGTTCCGGATGCCTGGGTTCCACTTTGGCGATTCTTTTATAACCCTCATTGCTTCTTCGTCTGTACCACTTCCTAAACCCCGTGTAATTTGGACATCTGTTAATGAACCATCCCTTTCAACTATAAAACTGAGGAAAACTCTACCTTGCACATTATTATCCAGCGCCATCTTCGGATATTTAATGCTGCCACCCAGGTATTTATAAAATTGGGTTATGCCACCCGGAAATTCCGGCTGTTTCTCAATTGAAACGAAATCATATACTTTATCTGTATTTTCAGGTTTAATGACATTGGTTTCGGTGTCAGTAGTTTTAGGCAGAAAAGACATGATATTAATCCTGTTCAGATTTACATATTCGCCAGATTTAGGTAACAATTTATTCCTGAACGCTTTTGAAGATTCTGGAATTCTAAAGCTAATCGTTAAAGCATATTTACCATCAGCTACAGTTTTAAATCCTTTATAAGATAAAACTGCTTTCATCACTTCTTCATCACAGCCAGCGCCTAGTTCTACATTTGATGTAACATTGGTAACTCTACCACCTTTTAAATTAAACCTTATCTGGGCATTTCCCTGAATCTGATCGCTATTGGCTGCAGTTGGGTATTTGATGTGTTTGCCTAGAAACTGATAAAATCCTGCCCAGTTTGGATCTGTTTTGCCATCAACCGAAATTTTAGGTGCTATAGTTATCTTCTCTGGAGCTGTAACCATGTTTTCAACCAGTTCAATGGGCTTATCCATAGGGATTTGATCGGTAATGGACAACAATTTCTCGTTTTTACGAACAGTAGCCGATGAAAATACAATGAGAAGGGCAAATAGCGGAATAAAGATTCCATACTTCACAATCGCTATCTTTTTAGATCGCTCCTTATGAAGCATGAAAATTCTTTTTTTGATCAATGATTTTTCTAAGAAGCCATTTGTTAAGGTATTTGGTGAAATACCAAATGACTTGCTCAATAACAGCATCGCATATTCAGCTTTATCACCCTGAAATTCGGCGGCAAGTTCATCCGCTAAAAATTCGTGGATATTTTTAATGGCTTTCTTATAAAGATAAATCACCGGGTTTAACCAGGTAATAATCCCTATAATCTCGAAAAATAAAACATCCAGGGTATGCCATTGTTTGATGTGTGCTTCTTCATGAATATCAATCACATCCATTTGTGGTAATTCCTGATCAATTACTTTTTTGCCAAAAAAAGAGAAAGCTGAGCCAGCCTTATTTATAGTAATGAGTTTTTTAACTGCTAATAAATTAAATACCAATCTACCTAAGAAGAACAAACTACCTGCGCAATAAATATAAACGAATGCATTTCCCCAGTTAAAACCGGTATTACGTTCTGTTACAATTGTTGCTTGTGCTAATACAGCCTCCCAATTAACTGAAGTGTAAACCTGTTGCGCTGCCTTCTGTTCGGTAAGCCATTCTAAACGGATAAATGGTATGCAGAGGGATAATGCGCCCGCAGATACTAAATAAATGCGGTTTAAAGTAAAATAGGTCTCCTTATCTAACAGTAATTTGTAAAAGCCGAAAAAAACAATTAAGTATAAGTTCACCTGTAATAGGTAGTGGGCAAAACTCATTTTGGCTTATGTTTAATTTTATTAATCATTTTTAAAATTTCATCAACATCGCTTAAATCCAGTTTTTCTTCTTTAACGAAGAAAGAAAACATACTTTCTACCGAATTTTCGAAGTAATTGCCTAACAACTTTTCTGTTGCATGGCGCTTGTACTCTTCTTTACTGATTAAAGGGTAATACTGATGAGCCTTACCAAAAGCTTCGTGACCAATAAAACCTTTGGTTTCTAAAATTCTAATAATGGTTGATACGGTATTGTAAGCCGGTTTAGGAAGGGGTAGTTCATCAATAACTTCTTTAACGAATGCCTTTTCCAATTGCCATAAAACCTGCATAATCTGCTCTTCGGCTTTGGTTAAATCTTTAATTTCCATAATAGTTAATAATAATAATAATAAGGATGATGGCAAATGAATTGCCTTAACTAAAGTTAAAACTAATTAGTTAGTTATCCAAATTTTATTTAATAATTATTTTGAAAAGTAAATTCGGTGCAAATTTCTTTTACTTAGGGATTATTCTTTACAAATAAATTGTATAATTTTAATTGTATTTATCTGTAATACAGTTCTTTGATTGTATGTTGGGCTAGATGTTAATCAGGTTGTTTTTAATGCCATATACCACTAATCCGGTGCGCGACTTCATGTTTAGTTTAGCAAAAAGAGATTCCCTATAGTTGTCAACGGTGCGCGGACTGACATTCATGAGGTCAGCAATTTCTTTATAGGTAAGCTCAGTGCTGCAATGTTGCAGAAACGTAAGTTCTCTTTCAGAAAATGTTGGTTTAATTCCATTGTCTTTTAAAGCCACCAAAAGCCTGCCTGATACGAGCTCATTTACATAGAACCCTTTATCTATGATTACTTTAATTGCCCTTAATAAATCAGACGGGGTAGATTCTTTCAGCATATAACCTCCGGCGCCAGCTTTGAGCATCCCAATTATTGCTTTTTCATCTTCGAGCATGCTTAGTGCAAGTACATGAACATTTGGATGGTTGGCTTTAACCCATTTGGTGGCGGCAAAACCATCCATTACAGGCATGTTAATATCCATTAAAATAAGCTGAACTTCAGCATGCTGATTAATTTTAGTTTGAAGATCGATTCCGTTCATGGCTTCGAACATAACTTCTATTTCATCAAATTCTGCTAATAAACTAGCTAATCCGGAGCGGAAGAGGGTGTGGTCATCAACAATTGCAATAGAAATACTTTGGTTCTGCATAATTAAGGGTAGGGGATTTCAATTGAAATAGATGTGCCTTCGCCAGGCACCGAATTTAGTGCTAATTTTCCATTGATCATCTCAATTCTTTTATAAATTGAATTTAGCCCCATTCCCGATTTTTTAGCTTTAATCATATCTGGGTCAAAGCCTATACCATTCTCGCTCACCTTTAAATGTAAAGTGCTATTCTCGAGATAAGAATCGATCTGTATATGTTTTGCCTGAGCATGTTTTATAATATTATTGATAATTTCCTGCAATAAACGAATAATGATCAGATCCTTATCAGGAGATGTGATCTGAAGATCTACCAATTGGTTATTAACTTTTAGTTCATACGTTCCTGCTTTATTAAGCCAGTTAATTTCCTGATCTATCGCATGGCCAATGCCATTTTCTACCAGTTGCTCTCCATGTAACAGCTTGGCCAACTCTCTTAATTCTTTGATAGATTTACTAACTAGTGTTAGTGAATTATCGATTTTATTTTTGGCCTTTTCCCCATCATTTAAATTTATAGAGTTTAAGGTGAGTGTGGTAAGACTGAGCAACTGGCCAACATTATCATGTAATTCTGTTGCTATACTTTGCATTGTTTGATCTTGTACTTCAATGCGGGTTTGAAGCATTTCGGACTCAAATTTTTGCTGCATATGCTGTTTTTCCAGAAAATGGTTCTTTTTATGCCGGTTGTAAGACCTGATGTAAATGAGAAGAAATATCGGCATCAATAGAAAAACAAATGATGCCAATAGTATTAATGACATGTTTTCCGTTGACGAGCTCTGCATATAAAAGAATAGGCCCAAAAGCCATATAAAAAAAGGTTTAATGTGGTATAGATGATCAGGCGGGTATTATATTTTCCTAAAAATTTATCCTGGATAATATCGTCAAAAAAATTGGCAAGCGTACTCCCGAAATAAAATATCAATGTTCCGCCAACCCACCAAAATGCAGGATGAAATTTTAAATCAATAAAATCTTCATCTTTAAGTAGCAGGAGAAAATATAATAATCCATAAATAACAAAGATTACTGACATCACGCTTACTGTTAAAACATTATATACATTTATTCCATTTACAGAGGTATAACCAATGTAGATGAGCATTATTGCCGAGTATGTTGCAATTAGCCAATACTTTATATTGGTGTACTGTTTTATAAAATTATATAAGCCGTATGTAATATAAGAAATTTCAAATACGGTATAAATATTATAAATGAATAAATTGGTGTGATATCTTATCGCAAAATACCTTCCAACTATTTCCGTTAGCATTACTAGCACGATGTACCACATGGTTACGCGCCAAAATATTGACTTATCTTTTGCTAAAAAATAGATGGCAAAAAAAAAGCACAGTAGCTCAATGTATGAGCTACTGGTTGGTACAATAAGTTTTAAAGCTGTTGGTATATCAAAATGTAAAACGGTTTTTTCCGTCATTTTAAATTATAGCATTAATCTACTTTCATCATCACATACCTGTGGACATAGTTGAGCCCTGTTATCTGGATCGGTTGGCTGTGATATTGGATCACCGTATTCGGTGGCTTTGTTTATAAAATAATCAGTGCGGGGCTTGCCATCAATTATTTTAGTTACCACAAGCAGTAAAGTATTCATTCCTGCATAGGTTGAAGGGATTTTGTCTCCATAGCCGAGTTTGTTGATCTGGTTAATGATGTCGTCGGTGTATTGGCCAAAGTAAATTCTAATGCCGTCGCCACCAAATTCAGTCATCTTTTTTGTTAAAGATGTAATTTGTTCGGCGGGAAACCAAGCTGCTTCGGTAAAAGTACCTTTTTCTGCGTTTTGGTTTTTGCGAAAAACGGCTGTCATTTGGCTGGCAATGCTTATTGGTATTGTGTTTGTTGTGTTGTTACTGGGATCTTTTTCTAACATTATTTGATGAATTAATAAACTAAATTATAATTTTTTAATTTATTGACAGTAAATATTCAGTAGCTTGATTTAAATATTTTTATTAGCAAGATATTAACTTGCAAAAAAATAATTTGTTAAAAAAACCCAGATAGACTAGCACTCTCGTCGGGTGGATACACACAGCCCCTGTTCTCTAAATATACATTTTTTGTAGATTTAAAAACAAATACTGTGTTTTTTGTTAATTTATTGATTTTTGGTGTGGGCTCAAAATAATCGCTTTTAGCTATTCCATCTATATTTTTAGTTACGGCAAGTATTAAAGTGTTCATATCTTTGTAATTCTCTGGAATTTTCTTGCCGTAAGGCAGTGCATTAATTTGATCGATTATTTCTTCATTATATCTTCCAAAATGAATTCTTAAGCCATCACCTCCATGTTCGATAATATTCTGAGCCATTTTAAGTATTTGGTTAGCAGGAAACCAAACATGCTCTGTATAGCTACCTTTTGGCCCAATTTGATTGCTTTTATAAGCTGCTTTCATCTGTTCAGCAATCTCTAATGTAACAGGATTAGACCCTTCTTCCTTTAGGTCTTCAATAAATTCAACTGAATTGCCAAAAGATCCCTCTTTATCAGTTAGATCGCTCCTCAACTGTTGGTCTGTTGGACTTAGTAATTCATCATAGAGGATAATTTTTTCAAGTTCTTTTATCATAGTTTAAGAATTTAAGTTTCTATAAATTTATGTAAAACAGATGATTTAATCAAGAATTTAATAAAACACAAAATATACCGTAAAAATACCCTTTTATTTAAGGTTTTTTGCGATATCGGTGAACTATGGCGTAGCACTACTTTTGGTATACAGTAGCAGATCAAAAATTTGCACTGCGAAAAACAAACTCAATCTATCCTTAATAAACTCAATTTTTGGACTTATTTAAAAATAAGTCTATTTGATGACGAAGCCGATTAATCTTATAATTAAAATTTAAATTCTTTCAAAAATGATAAACAATATCCTACTACAGGAAAATCATGGTTCGATCAGCGAAAGGGAGGTTGAGATTGTACACCTGTTATCACTGGGTTACAACAGTAAAGAAATTGGCTCAATGCTTTTTATTAGTGAGCATACGGTTAATACACACAGAAGAAACATGGTAAGAAAGCTCGACCTTAAAAATTCTTATCAGTTAATTGTCTGGGCATTCAAAGAAAGAATATTATCTCTATAAGAGTTAAAGATACGTATAACCTCTCATTCTAAACAGCAAAGCCTGCTATTTGATACTAAAGTCAAATTAGCAGGCTTTTGTTTGTAGGTATGTTTATTCGGTTATACTTTGAATTCTGTTGATGATTTAAGCGGGATTACTTTATACTCTTTTTGGTTACGATAAAATAGCCAATGATGAAAAGAACCGAAGCATAAATCAAACTTGTCCATATTTCTTGCGTAAAAACAGGGAAAGCTAATGGATCAGCACCTTTTTTCACTTTCGTTATTCTTAAAGCCAGTGTTGGTAGCGAATAGGGGATAAGGTAGGCATATTTCCAGCCTACATTTGCCGTAATAATGCCCATAATGGTGCCAACAAAACCAATGCCCATTGGTTTAAGGAAATCGCTCCATAACAAACTTAATATAAACTGTAGCGATAAAATGCCTAAAGAAGCTAAAAATAATTTAGCGTAGGAGTTAATCAGAATATTTGATGGGTTGTATTGATTAAAATTAAACTTAGGGATTAATACCTGTAATATGTGGCCAAATGTGTAAGTAAGTGTAGCAAATAAGAATAAGCAGATGAATATTAACAATATTGCATAAAGGTATTTTGCCGCATAAATCGAAAATTTATTTAAGGGTTGGGCAAATAACATTTTCCAGGTATCGTTTTTATGCTCGATATTATTGACTGAAAAGGCCATGAATATGACATAAAAGGGCATGATCAAAAATCCCATTACGCCGAGTGCTGCACCGCTATAATTAGCCCATAAGAGCATTGGAGGGTAATGGTTGGCGATGATTTTTTCAGCGTCGTAATAAAAGCCAAAGCTGATTAAACTGCAAATAATAATAGGTAATAATATGGCTGCCCAGAAAGCTAAAGTTTTTCGGGATTTGTAAAATTCTGATACTAAAGAAATATAAAGAGCGTGCATGTTAGTTTGTTTTAGTAATATCCAGGAATAAATTTTCCAGATCTTTTCGTTGCTGATAAAGACTGCTCACCGTAAAACCATTTTGGATCAACAATGTGTTTAGTTCTCCACTTTTTTGTGATGAAGCATATGGCAGGGTGATCATCTTATCTGTTTTTGCGACAATTTCATAACCAGAATTTGTTAAAAAAGTACCTGCACTTTCGGTATTATCGACCTCGATTTGGAGCATCGGTTTGCTGAGTAGATGAAGTTCGTTAATCGTGCCCTGAAATAATAATTGACCTTTGTTTATAATGCCAACATGGGTTGCTGTTCTTTCTATTTCGGCCAATAAATGGCTTGAAACCAATATTGTTTTTTGGTGTTTTGTGGCTAAATCGATCATCAGGTTCCGAACTTCGATAATGCCATTTGGATCTAAACCATTGGTAGGTTCATCCAATAGCAGTAATTCAGGATCTGAAATTAGTGCCTGCGCAATGCCTAGCCGCTGTTTCATACCCAACGAATATTTGCTGGCTTTTTTATTTGCGGCTTCTGCCAAGCCCACTAGCGATAGCATTTCATCAGCTTTTGCTTTTTTAATGCCTAACAGGATACAACGGTTAACCAGGTTTTCTTTTCCTGTTAAATGACCATAAATGGCTGGTTGTTCAACCAAAGCACCTATGCGTTTAAGAATCGCGATGCGATTACTGTTTATTTCCTTACCAAATATAAATACCTGGTCGGCTGGCGACTTCAGCAGGTTCAACAGGATTTTTATGGTTGTTGTTTTCCCTGCCCCATTAGGGCCTAAAAAACCATAAATGCTCCCTTTTGGTACTTGTAACGATAAATCTTTTACTATAGCCTGGTTGCCAAAGTTAAAGTTCAGACCTACGGTTTCGATAGCGTAATTACCCATTATTCCTATTTGAAAATAGCAGTTGCCTGTTTCACAATAGAACCAGATGTTTTTGTAGTTTTTACAGCTATTTCGGCATCATTCTGATTGGTGTTAACGGTAAGCGTTAAAATAATCATCATAAATACAGGTAATAATAAAAGTAAAAATGGCGAGGTGTTTGCTAATTTTTTCATGATCGATAGTTTTATTTGAGAGGTTGCGAAAAGACCATCAGTAATTACTGTTTGATTTTTG
The DNA here is from genome assembly GCF_014947265.1 of Pedobacter sp. MR2016-19. Taxonomy (NCBI): domain Bacteria; kingdom Pseudomonadati; phylum Bacteroidota; class Sphingobacteriia; order Sphingobacteriales; family Sphingobacteriaceae; genus Pedobacter; species Pedobacter sp. MR2016-19. The sequence goes on along the minus strand of NZ_JADCNK010000006.1, from coordinate 207,107 downwards.
AAGTTGATTGCTGATGATGTTTTCATTTTGTTTTCGTTTTGATGATTCAAAGAAACTGAAGAAAAACAACCTGCTAAAATCTATTATACCAAGTGTTCAAGATTATAGATCAACAGACGTTTTTGGCGTTTGTCGATAAAATTTGCCTATTGGGCCGTTCGTAGAAAAAAAATGCCTGTTGGTAGATTGTATGAGTAAATCGATAAAACTTTATTTATTTTGTGGCTTGAATGATATGCTTTTTGTTAGTGCATATTGGCATTCATTAGAATTTAATAGATATCGAATGAAACAAAGTAGGGGACCTTTAATACTACATGCTATTTTTTGGGGATTTATATGCCTTCTTATTATAGTTATATCTATGATGGGGAGCGAAAAGCGTACCATGAAAGATTACTTTCTGTCGTATTTTGTTTTTGGCATCGTTAATGTTTCTGTATTTTATATCAATTATATTTTTCTGATCCCATCACTGATCAAAAAGAGAAAAAAGTACTGGTTATATGTCCTGTCATTTATTCTTTTAATTGTTGTTGCAACACTTGTTAAAACTGTTATCGCTGTTTTAAACCCCGAGGAGATGCTTCGTTATACCTTCGATGGCAAAAGCCATAATATGTCTGTTAATAATTTTGCTATCAATACGGTTTTTATAATTGGTTTTTTCCTGGTCTCGAGCTGTATAATTAAATTCACTATTGATTGGTTTGCAAGTGAAAGAATTCAGCGCAATTTAGAAAGTGAGCGCCGCGAGATGGAGCTTCAGTTTTTAAAGTCGCAGTTAAACCCACATTTTCTTTTTAATTCGCTTAATAACATCTATTCGCTGGCCTATCAAAAATCGGATAAAACAGCCGATGCGATTATGAAGCTTTCTGAGATTATGCGTTACATGATCTATGAAAGCAATACACCAACTGTAGCATTAAGCAAGGAGGTAGATTATTTAACAAGTTATATTGAACTGCAAAAAATAAGGTTTAAAGATGGTGCCTATATAGAACTTACTTTAAACGGCGAAATTGACAATCAAAAAATCGTTCCTTTAATGCTGATTTCGTTTGTGGAAAATGCATTTAAACATGGTGTGGTAACCGATCCGGCTGAACCGGTAAAAATCAATATTATTGCCAATCAGAAAATTTTGCATTTTAGTGTATTGAACAAAAAGAACCAACAGAATAAAGATGCACAGGGTGGAGTTGGTTTAACCAATGTAGAACGACGATTACAATTGGTTTATCCTGATAGATATAAATTAAATGTTGTAAATTCGGCTACCCATTATACCTGCGAACTGATGATTGACATATAATCCGGGAACTAACCTTACCTGGATTAAAAATCATTAATTAAAATAATAACCTAAAATGAACTTAAACTGCATTGTTGTTGATGATGAGCCTCTGGCGCTTGACATTCTACAGGATTATATTTCGAAAGTACCTTTTTTAACCATGGTTAAAAGATGCGAAAACCCTATTGAAGCTTTACAGATTGTTCAGGGCGGAGGGATTGATCTTGTGTTTTTAGATATTCAGATGCCTGAATTAACCGGAATCCAGTTTTTAAAAATTGCCGGTAATAAATGTCACTATATATTAACTACCGCTTACCCACAGTATGCTTTAGAAAGTTACGACCTTAATGTTTCAGATTACCTGTTAAAGCCAATTGCATTCGACCGTTTTTATAAAGCGGTAGAAAAAGTTCACAATCAGGTAAAACCGGTTGAAACTCCTGCCAGTGTGGCCCAGCCGATTGTTACTCCAGCACCATTTTCTGGCTCACCAAACCCTGTTCAGGATTATATTTTTGTGAAAACGGAACATAAGATTCAAAAAATCTATCTGCACGATATTTTATTCATAGAAGGTTTAAAAGATTACATTTCAATTTTTACAAAGGATGAACGTGTAATTACGTTACAAAGCATGAAAAAGATGGAGGAAGCTTTGCCTCAAAGTCAGTTTATCCGGGTGCACAAATCTTATATTGTAGCGGTAGATAAGATTGAAAGTATTGAGCGTAGCCGCATTACCATCAACCAAAAAATTATTCCGGTTGGAGATACTTACCGCGATGAATTTTTCAGGGTGATTGGAAATAAGAATATTTAGGAAATATGTAAGATGTGAAATGGAAGAGGGAAGGCCATGGCCACGAATCGTCATTTCGACCGTAGTGGAGAAATCTTTAAAGTTGATTTCAATACTTGGTACAAAAGATCTATCCATTTCGCTGCGCTACATCCGATAGATATAGGATCGATAGGACGACCATTCTATGGAAATCTATCTATGGTGTCGAAATTGAAGGATCCTTAATGAGATTAATAAAATTATAAAGTAGCTGGTTGCGCCATTGGTTGACCTAGAACTTTCCTGATTTCGTTTTCTACTTCCAAAGTAATATCGTTTGCTGTTTTTGCGCCCGGTTCTATTGGTTTTAAAACGGTCCATTTTAAGACATTACCTGTGGTTAGGGGAAACATACCAAAGCGGACAATTTTCCATGAATTTTCTATCGCCACCGGAACGATCAAAGCATTAGGAACTACTTTTAATATGGTAGCAATACCTCCAAATTGAAAGGTTTTCAACTGACCGTCTTTTGCCCGTGTTCCCTCTGGGAAGATAACAGTACTCCAGTTATTTTCTTTCATTCTTCGGCCAAGTTTTATGATTTCAGAGATGGATTGCTTATTGTCTTTCCGGTTGATGTTTGCCCCACCGCCTAAGCGCAGGTTAATGGATATGGATGGAATACCTTTAGTAAGCTCAATTTTAGAGATGAATTTTGCACTGTGTTTCCTTAAGAACCAAATTAACGAAGGGATGTCGTACATGCTCTGGTGGTTTGCAGCAAAAATAATCGGTCTATCTGTTGGCAGATCGTATTCATTTTTAAAACTGACTGAATTGAAAAGGAAAATCTGGCAGTAGGTTAGAAAAAAATTAAGGATATCTACCGAAACCTTGTGCGCTTTATATCCAAAAAGCTTAAAACAAAGCCATTGTATAGGATGGAAGATGCAAAGTGTTAATCCAAAGAAAATATAAAATATAGGGCTTAAAATATATCCGAAAAGCTTGCTCATTTGGTTGATTAATACGTGGCAAAGATAATAATAAATTATTCTGGTTCTTTGAAGATATATCTTTCTTCGTATTCAATCTCAAACGTTTTTAAGAAACGGGTGTACTCCTGTAAAAAGCTCTCCTTTTTATGGTGCTGTTCCTGGTTTTGAATGTATTGAATGACCTGTTGAATATGGCTTTTCGAATATGAAAATGCAGCATAACCTTCTTGCCAGGCAAATTTTGTTTTACAAAATCGCTGGTCATTAATCCATTTAGAACTTTCTGTCTTTACATTTTGAATAAGGCTAGAAATAGACTGATGTGGCCGCATACCAATAAAAATGTGAATATGATCGGGCATACAATTAATCTGTATCATTTTATGGTTATTTGCCTGAAATATTCCTGTGAGATATTTTAATAGCCTTTCTTTCCACTCCGGACGAATTAATGAAGCACGAAATTTAACAGCAAAAACAAACTGAATGTGTAGTTGGGTATAGGTATTTGGCATGGCGTTCTAAATTTAAATCATAATCAAACGTTCCTACGGAACGAAAATTGCCGTCTGCAATTTCTACCGAGGAAATGTCCATACTGGACATTAATAATTTTTAGGATGATTTAATATTTAGGGATTGCACTAGCAATTTAAAACAAATGGCTTTATAGAACAAGTGTTAATGCAATATTTTTAGGTATTAGGCAAATTTTATAACAACCCACTGTTAAAAGGACTAATAAGTCGACATTTCTCTGGAACATCAATAATTTTTGGAATGATTTAACATTTAAGGATTGTACCAGCAGTTTAAAACAAGTGGCTCTATAGAACAAGTGCTAATGCAATATTTTTAGGTATTGGGCAAATTTTATAACAACCCACTGCTAAAAGGACTAATAGGCAGATATTTCTCTGGGGCATCAATAATTTTTGGAATTACTTAACATTTAGGGATTGCACCAGAAATTTAAAACAAATGGATCTATAGAACAAGTGCTAATGTAATATTTTTAGGTATTGGGCAATTTTAACCCACTTTTAAGGGGCTAATAAGCCGATATTCCCTGGGATAACAATAATTTTTTGGGATGACTTAACATTTACGAATTGCAGCAGCAATAAAAAAAATGGCTTTATAGAACAAGTGCTTACGCAATATTTTTAGGTAATAGGTAAATTACAACAACCCACTGTTAAAAGAACTAATAAGCCGATATTTCTCTGGGACATTAATAATTTTTAGGATGATTTAATATTTAGGTATTGCACCAGAAATTTAAAACAAATATCTTATTAAATAAGGGTTGATGCATTGTTTTGCAATCTTAAATTAGGTGCAATTTTTGAATTATAAAAGATGTACAATTTTTTATTTGACACGAAACGTTCCTACGGAACGAAAATTGCAATTTGTATTATTTCTACCTAGGATTTGTTCCTACGGAACAGCTTTTGGATTTAGTAACAAAATAATAAGCACTTGGATTAGATATAAAGGTGGACCATTTTTAAAAAGATTTTATAATTCACCCAGATTAACCCTAATGTTCCATAGGAACATATGCCCGGTAGAAAAAATATATAATATTTTTTATGTTCCGTTAGGAACATTTGGTGGTTCACCTGGTTACAATTCACCATTTAGCATCATCAGTTTAGCTTTTAAGATTGCAGCTACGCTCATCGAGTCAGTAATCTGTCCGTTCAAAACCATTTGATAAGCCTCATCAAATGGTAATTTTTTTACCACGAGTTGTTCCGTTTCTTCTGGCATCGCGATACCTTGAATTAAACCAGTGGCAACATAGATTATACTCAATTCATCGCTCACAGAGTTAGAAAGATGCATCCTTTGTATCTCTTTCCAGTTTCTGGCACTCATTCCCGTTTCTTCCAGTAATTCCCTTCTTGCACTTTCTAATGGCGCTTCATGGAATGGCCCACCGCCTTCAGGAATTTCCCAGCTGTAGGCATTTAGTGCATACCTGTACTGACCAACCAGCCAGGTATTGTAGGTTTCATCCAAAGGAAGAATTCCGATGGCCAGATTCTTAAAATGGACTGTGCCGTAAATCCCTTGGCCACCAGATGGATTAATGACCTGGTGTTCGGTTAAACGAATCCAGTTGTTGTCGTATTTTACCTCGCTTTCCAGCGTTTTCCAGGGGTTAATCTCTTCCATTGTCGCAAGATAACAACTTGTTATAATTTTAAGAAGAAAGGACTTGTATTGAAGAAAATTTAGGACAAAAAAAAAGTGCTTAGATTTGTTCTAAGCACCCTTGGTTAAAATTAAAACGATCCTTCATCAGGGCGGTTTTCCTGCTCTTCTTTCTTCTTTTTGTTCGTACCGGTAAATGTAGTTTTTCCAAAGCGGTAAGAGAAGGTTAAATTCCCCATTGTTCCCTGAAACTGGCGTTCAAAATCAACAATTGTTGCTCTATCTTCAGTGGTCATGCTCCATCTTCTGGTATTAAATACATCTCTGACATTGAAACTCAAAGATGCTTTTTTGTTCGGGAAATCATATTTGGCTCCACCGTCAATTCCATACATCGCATTACGTTTTCCCTGTGCCATCACTTCTGGTGCCCTATAGTCGCCGCGTACCTGTAGCGATAGACTTTTAACTACTGTTAAATTTCCGGTTAGGTTGGCGTTCCAGCTAAAGCCACTGCTTGATGGAATGTCAAATCGTGCATCACCAGCAAACTTGGCCTGGTACAAGTTTACGTTGGTAGTGAAGTTTAAAGCTTTAACAAGGTCAAAACGGCCAATTAATTCTAAACCGCTATTAATCTGGTTTGTTAAATTTTGAGGGGTTGAAGTAATAATCCCATTAACTGGTGTACTTCTTACGCGTTGGATCACATCATTGGTCTGACGGAAATACAAGCTTGAAGTTAAGGTTACTTTTTTCCAGTATTTACTATAACCCAATTCAAAAGAGTGTACATCTTCCGGTAATAAATTAGGATTACCGCCTCTGTAGTTTAATGGGTCAGAAACATCTAAAAATGGATTGGTATCCCAAGGCCTTGGACGGTTTACGCGACGGGTATAACTCAGTTGAAGCTGGTTATCGCCCTTCAGTTTCTGTGTTAAGAACACACTTGGGTATATTCTTTTGTAATGGATGTTTCCTTCCGCAGTGGTTAATACATTGTTGGTGTAGCCTTCTAAATGTGTATCTAAACGTGCATCTTCCCCCCTTAAACCTATTTGATAACCAAAATCTTTAATCTGGTTCTGGTAATTAAAATACAATGCATGCACCTGATCTTTGCTATCAAAACCATTAATCAACTTATTGTTGCTGATGTAGATACTGCTATTGGTTAGGATTGAATCTGCATATTGATCATTCTCCCCTAAGCGGATCTGGCTGCGGTAACCCACTTCAATTTTACCCGCTTTACCTACTGGCAATGCATAATCCGTTTGAATATTGTAATTGGTGTTGTTCCCGGTATTAAATACACGTTGTAAACTTAAGGTCTCATCAATGGGTACACCATTGCGGTTAGTGGTGTTTGTGCTATAATACTGATTACTATTATTGGTGCCATAAGAATAACCAAAATTAAAGCTTAGTTCTTCCTTCGGTTTCTTAAACTTTTGCACATAATCTAAATTTGCATCATAACTTGTTCCAAAACCGTCCGTGCTGTTCGCTCTGTTGCTTAGCAGAACTGGCGAATGGTTTTTATCTAATTGTCTGATGTCGAGCTGATCGTTACGCTCATTATCTCTTGAATTAAAACCTCCTGATAAGCTGATTACACTTTTAGGGGCTAAATAATAATCAATACCCGCTTTGGCATTATGTCCTTTATCCAATGATTTGGAAACTGTATTTTGACTGGCAAATCTTGTTCTTAATGAATCTGATTTATAGGTAATATCCTGAAAACCACCTCCAACACGATAGCCGTAACGATAGCCGTAGTTTCCATAAATATTAACTTTACTATTTTGGAAACTTAAGTTGGTATTGGCATTATAGTTATCGCGGTTACCTGCCGTTAGAGCAACTGAACCATTAAACCCAAGTTTTGTATTTTTCTTAAGTACAATGTTAATGATGCCTGACTGGCCTTCAGCATCGTATTTTGCAGATGGATTGGTAATAACCTCCACACTTTCTATGGAGCTGGCAGGGATTGACTGCAGGATTTGCGCAACGTTACCGCCGGCAATTAAAGAGGGCTTTCCATCAATTAACACTTTAACACCTGAAGAACCACGTAAACTAACATTGCCATCCATATCGGTAGAAACAGAAGGAACATTCTGCAATAAATCGCCGGCAGAACCGCCTTCGCTGATCACACTCTGATCTACTGCGAAAATCTTTTTATCAATCCCCATTTGCATGCCCTGTTTTTGGCCGGTTACGGTAATTTCGCTTAATACATTACCTTTTGCAGCATTCATTTTAATGTCGCCAAAATTTAAGGTACCAGTACTGGCAGTTATCGTTACATTGTCCCTAACCATGGTTTGGTAACCAACAAAGCTGATTTTAAATGTAAAAGTCCCGGTAGGGATTTCAGTCATTACAAATGCACCATTCACATCTGTTTGAACTATTTTGGCGTTTTTTGCTGTGGCTTTATTAATTAAGACTGCTGTGGCAAAAGGAATGGTTTCTTGTGTTTTGGCATCTTTAAGTACTCCGGTAATTTTTGCCTTTCCGCCTGTTTGTGCAAAAAGACTAAATGAAAGGGTGAGCAGTAATAGGGTAATTTGTATTGTTCTTGATTGTAAAATTCTCATTAAAAATAAAATTTCGTGTGTTTTATAAAGGGAGACAAAGTAACGGCAAGTAAGTTTAATAAATGGGCCGTAACTATTTTATTACAGCCATTTTATAGTAATATTTTTGTGGGTTAATTTACAGTTGGTAGTTCGTAATTAGCAGTTTTCAGTTTTGCCTAAAACAATGATGGAATATTACAATTGGTGAATGTGCAAAATGTTACTTTTGTTCATTATGAATAAAATATTAATTGTTGATGATTTGCACCCTGTATTTAAAGAGCAGGCCATTGCCATGGGCTACCAGGTTGATGATGAACCTCAGATTACGCGTCAACAAACTTTAGATAAAATAAAAGATTATACCGGTATTGCCGTAAGGACGAAATTTAGGATCGATGCCGAAATTTTTGCTGCTGCGCCGAATTTAAAGTTTGTGGCCAGGGCGGGGGCGGGTTTGGATAATATCGACGATAAAATTGCCTTTGAAAGAAGTATAGAGCTGATTAATGCACCCGAAGGCAACTGTGATGCTGTTGGCGAACATGCCACAGGCTTGCTTTTATCTTTGATGAATAACTTCCGTAGGGCGGATATGGAGATTAGGAACGGTATTTGGGATCGGGAAGGAAACCGCGGTTACGAACTGAAAGGCAAAAAAGTCGGGATTATAGGTTATGGCTTTATGGGGCAGCGTTTTGCGAAAAAACTGGCAGGTTTTGAGGTTGATGTAATGGCTTACGATAAATATAAAACAGGTTTTAGCGATGCTTTTGCCCGTGAGGTGAGTATGGAAGAAATTGTAAAATACAGCGATGTGCTTAGTTTGCATATTCCACTAACTGCTGAAACCAAGCAGATGGTTGATGATGAATATTTCTTCCACTTCAAGAAGCCTATTTTTTTTATTAATACCGCCAGGGGTGAAATTGTGAACACGTCAGCGGTACTTAACGCGATAAAAACAGGAAGGATATTAGGGGCAGGGCTAGATGTTTTACAGACAGAAAAATTCCCTGCTTTAGGTGAACAGCCCTGGTATAATGAATTAAAGAATAACGAAAAAGTGATTTTAACTCCACATGTGGGGGGCTGGACGTTTGATTCTTACCGAAAAATTTCGGAAGTTTTAGTTGAGAAATTAAAGAGGCTTAGTTTTAGCTAATCAAGACCTCGCAGGTTTTTAAAACCTACGAGGTCTATTCTGCAGACTTCGTTAACTAAACCTGATAGAGCGGAAAGCCCACAGCGCAGCGAGGACTTGGAGAGATAGCAGGGCTTTCAGAACCGAAGCACCACCAAACCCTGCTTTTCAAATATTCACCACCTAAGCCATCTTAGTGATAAAAAGGTTAATGTCTTGTCTGGAAGTAGGCGCAAAAACAGGAAATCTCCATTTTATTTTCTTAAATTGGCAATACAATCTAACCAATTTTATCATGCCGAAAGATCACTTATATTCTACCACAGTTACCTGGACGGGCAATAAAGGCTCGGGTACGATGGATTACCGTTCGTACGATCGTGATTATGTAATTTCAGTAAAAGGCAAAGCCGACATTTCCGGTTCATCAGATTCTTCATTTTTGGGCGATAAATCTAAATATAACCCTGAAGACCTCTTGTTGGCCTCAATTTCGAGTTGCCACATGCTTTGGTATTTGCATCTATGCTCTAAAAACGAAATCGTAGTTATCGATTATAAAGATGAAGCAGTAGGTACAATGGAAGAATTGGCTGATGGAAGCGGTAGGTTTAGAGAAGTTACCCTTCATCCACAGGTCTTAATAGCCGATAAAGCACATTATGAACTTGCAGCATCGCTGCATCATGAAGCCAATAAAATGTGTTTTATTGCCAATTCATTGAATTTCCCGGTTAAACACCAGCCGGTTCTTAGTTACTAGTTAGCAGTTTTCAGTTCACAATTTTCAGTTGGCAGTTATATCAAACTGCCAACTGAAAATTACAAGCTGTTAATTATTTTGCTTCCCAAACATTGTCTCTCGGCGTAGCATCTACATAAATGCCGTTATCCAGACTGATTGACGTTATTTTTTTAGTGGTGTTGATAGTGATATTAACTTCTTTCTGGTTTGCTTTCCAAACCGCTGGTGTTTGGTGTATGGTATTAACTTTTCCATCAGCATAAGTGACTACCACATCAAAAGGGATTGCAAAACCACCGACATTTTTAACAGCTACTGTCGATTTTCCTTGTGCAGACGTTACTTTGTTAATCGCTAAATCAAGATAGTTGTTGGTAAAGAACCAGTTTTGGAAAAACCAGTTTAAATCCTGCCCAGAACCTGCATTCATCGAATTAAAATAATCCCATGGAATTGGGTGCTTGCCATTCCAGTTGCTCATATAAGTATGTAATGCTTTTTTGAATAAGTCGTCTCCAAGCATATCCTTTAACGCAAGGTAAGATAATGACGCTTTTCCATAAGAGTTGTTCCCATAACCAGCTCCCGAAACCTGGTCGGACATTGAAATTACCGGTTGGTCTTCTTCTGTAGATTTATCATTAATGTATTCATCAACTCTAAATTTCTTGTAAAAATCATCAGCAGCTTGCTTGCCGTGCTCGGCAATACCAATTAAATATTCGAATGTAGTGGCCCAACCTTCATCCATATAAGCATAACGGGTTTCGTTAATGCCCATGTAGAAGGGAAAGTAAGTATGTGCTACTTCGTGGTCTTGAACCAACTGTGCAAAAATAGGATCGCCAAATTGAGAATCGTTTACCATCATTGGGTATTCCATATCGGCAAAACCCTGAAAAGCAATCGTTTTTACATAAGGGTAGGGGATGCCCGGCCAATTATTTGAGAACCAGTCTAAAGCGTTCAAATTGTATTTAACCGAGTTAACAAAGTCTTTACCGGTGGTTGGATTATAGGCCGCCTGAGCGCTCGATCTGCGGTTGTTTTTTTTATCTACAATTACACTTGCGCCATCCCAAACATAGTGGTTACTTAAGGCAAAAGTAACATCGGTAATGTGGTTAACCGCAAATTTCCAGGTATTCCAGTCTTTTTGCTGGGTTACTTTACCATCTTTCATTTCCTGCTCGGTAGCAATATGGATTACTTCATCACCGTTATATGATTTCTTTAAACGCGCAGAAATTTCAGGTTGTAATACTTCATCCGGATTCAGGAAATCGCCTGTGGCATATACCACATAGTTTTTAGGTGCTTTAATAGAGAATTCGTAATCGTTAAAATCGTTATAAAACTCGGCTCTATCGGTGTGAGGAATGCGGTCCCAACCATTATAATCATCGTATACCGATATGCGTGGATAGCTATAGGCTACAAAAAACGAGTTGGGATCAATCTGCCCTTCGCGGCCACTTTCTTTTGATAATGGGTAATCCCACTCTATTTTAACTGTAATTTTCGATTTTGGCAATAAAGGTTTCCTTAGCGGTACATTACCTACTGTTCCCCAGCTTTTACTATCCACTTTATAGGTTTCGCCATTTACCGAAAAAGCGATAATATTTAGACCCGTACTCAAAAAGTCTTCACTTACAGCGCCACTTCTTGGCGAAGTTGGTTTATGCAGATTGTTTACAAAGCGGATGGCCAGGTTTTTTAAGGTATCGGAACTGTTGTTGCTGTATAAAATTTCTTCTTTACCGCTAACCACTTTGGTTTCAGCATCTACCTTAATATCCATGTTGTATTTACCATGGTTCTGCCAGTAATTTTGACCGGGTTTTCCATTCATTGAGCGTGTGCCTTTGGCGTATGCCGCTTTGATATTTCGAGGCATATAGAGCTCCTGGGCCGAAGCCATATACCCGCCCAGACTGAGGAGCAGAGCGATAGAAAATAACTTTTTCATTTTTTAAGAATAATTTAAGCTAAATTAAAACTAATGATTGGATTTTAAATGGGTTTATATTTAATGTTACGTTTTTAATGGTAAAGTATTAAGGGTAGGTGTTGATTCGTATCTGTTCTCAACTGTCCTATTTTGGGTATATTAAGTCCTATTAATCCTTAAATCGTAAAAATCATGAGTATTTATTTGCTTTTGTAATTTCCACATTTTATCTTCGTTATAATTGAAGCAAGACTATGTAGCAAACCAACTATATAGTCTTGTTTGTTTTTTATAGCGTTTGAATAAAATTAATAGAGCAATGACAGAGGTAACATACTATACCCAAGAAGGGTTAGATAAATTAAAAGAGGAAGTTCATTATTTAACAACTACCGGTCGTCAGCTTATATCTAAAGCAATTGCAGAAGCAAGGGATAAAGGTGATTTATCGGAGAATGCAGAATACGATGCTGCTAAAGAAGCGCAAGGTTTGCATGAAGCTAAAATTTCAAAATTAAAAAATACGCTGGCAAATGCACGTTTAATTGATGAGTCTAAATTAGATTTATCGAAAGTATTGGCATTGTCTATCGTAAAAATAAAAAATGTTAAAAACGGTGCAACCATGACTTACCAGTTGGTGGCAGAAACAGAGGCTGATTTAAAAACCGGGAAAATTTCTGTTAAATCGCCGATTGCGCAAGGTTTATTGGGTAAATCGGTAGGCGAATTTGCCGAAATTGAAGTACCTGCAGGTAAAATGCAGTTTGAAGTGCTCGAAATTTCTAGATAAGCGAATAGCGTTTGGCGGTAAGTGATTATTAAAACGCCTGTCGCCAAACGCTTAACCCTATACCTTCCACCTTTTAACCTTCCACCTTATGACTATCTTTTCAAAAATCGTCGCAGGCGAAATCCCTGCACATGTTGTAGCCGAAACCGTAGAATATTTAGCCTTTTTAGATGTTCAGCCATTAACTGCAGGGCATGTATTGGTGATCCCTAAAATTGAAACCGACTATATCTTCGATATGGATGAGGATTTATATGTTGGTTTATGGATGTTCGCGAAGATTGTAGCCAAAGGTGTAAAAATTGCTTTCCCTTGTAAAAAGGTAGGTGTTTCTGTAATCGGATTGGAGGTTCCGCACGCACATATCCATTTAATACCGATGAATAGTGTAAGTGATATGAACTTTAGCAAAGAAAAATTAAAGCCAACCAATGAAGAGTTGGCCGAGGCTGCTGAGAAAATTAAGCAGGCTTTATTAGCAGTATAAAAAAGGCCGGCTGATACCATCAACCGGCCATTCTACCCGCCTAATTCAATTATTTTTATTGTGCTAGCGCAGCTTTAGTTGAACAAATAATCCTTTCTGTGATAGTCTTATAATCCTACTATCACATAAGTTCTTAATTCATCAAAACTAATCTCTGTAGTTGCCATGCTATTAACCCAATCTCTAATGCCATAGGTATCTAAAACAAAATCATCGTGTATTGCATAGGCAAGTTTACGTTTAGTAGTTTTAATTTTATTGCCATCTGTGTAATCTATGTAAGAGACATCGCCATTAAATAAAAGATAAGTAATATTATTTTTTGGATTTCTGAACTTTTTCATTTGTAATTCATTAATACCGTTCAGTCTTGCAAACCCAGCCACTTTAGTATTGGTGATATCATTCACAATAACATCATCATCATTCGCGATTATGTTTATTTTATAAAAGTTTTTTTTCGACTCTTTATATTTATTGGCCATTCTCATAAAATCATCATGATCACGTGTTAGGTAAGAATTATCAATATCATTATCTGCAATAGCAATATAGTCGCCAAACCTTGTTACGAGATACACACCTAGAAAACCTCCTGCTTCTGTTTTTATTTCTATTCTTGGTTCTATGAAACTCTGTTGATTAGTAGGCCCTATGATATGTCTTCTAATACTTTCCTTAAAGTTTTCCTCTAAAATAAAATCAGAAATAGGTATTAATCCTCCTTGGTTAAATTCAACCAATACAGATTTGCTTTTATCATTTAAAGATGAAGCCCAAGAATTTAAATTAATATTAATGTCGTCTATTTTCTTAGGAATTGTGAATGTCCCAAATCCAAATTCCCCACCATAAGTTTTAACGGATGCTACAAAATCAGAAATCCTATTAGAGGATGCTATTGTACTACCGTTGATGTTACCTATGCCAAAATTAAGACTTCCTCCGTCGGCCCCTTCTTTTTTAAACCCATAAGATGCGCTGATCGAGTTATCCATTGACCGGGCCTTTGTTGCAGAATCATCATTGGAAGTAGAAATACCCGTGAATAGGGCAGTTGCTCTTCCCCCAGAGTTAAAGTTTGTGATGACATAAGAACCGAAATTTTCTATTAATTTACCCATCGGGTTATTATATAGCTCGTCTATGAAATCAGGTCTTAAATAATCTTCTGTTATTTTACTTTTAACATTATCTGTCGTTAAGATTTTATATGAAGCATCTCTTATATATGCATTAAGCTCTCCAAATACTCTATTTGTTTCATTAACTTTGCTTGAAGAAAATACATTTTCATATTTATGTTTTGCACCAAATTTAAAAAGGCCTAAGTTTAAAGAAAATCCACCAGTTGTGGTGGTCGTCTTATTACTTAGTTCAGTATATTTATCAAAACTTGTGAAAGAGAAAGAGATTGCCTCTGCTTCCCGTAAACTTAAGGAAGAATAGTAATCAGGATGATCTGTTAGTAATCTCTCAATATCTATAACCGGAAACCCTACGCCATCAGGGCTCCCAAAATCATTATTCGTGAAATTATAACTTCTGCCTAAATAATACCTTATATCTAATATATCAGGAATACCCGCTAATCCCATTATTCCTTTGCCTTTAGCTGAAAGAACTTTTTTGGAATTAAATTCTTTGTTTGACAAATAAAATGGAGTGTTTGATGCTCTTTTTTGCAAGATTGTTATACCTGGCTGGCCGGAAAGATCACCATTCGATTTTGCATGATTATTTTCTTTTTTACATGCAACTGAAAATAGTAAACCAAAAATGGCTACGGGGGTTAGAATTTTTTTCATAGGAGATATTGTGTTTATTTAATTTTTTTTAAAAAATTAAATGCATTAATAGGATGTAGATGTCACCCTTTTGCATTTGTTAGGAAGTGTTTTATTATAGGAACCTAGTTGGGTGCTACAGTAGCATTTAGTTGTAATACAGGCCAAGTTAAACCTGGCCCTCTTCCGATTACTATGCCCAGGTTATCGCTTCTTTTTACATCTGATATCCAGTAGTATAATGGCCATCCTTTATAGGTTAACTGTTTTTTGCTAATTGTAGCTACAGTAATTACACCAACATCGGTTTTTGTTATCGCAGAAGGTACGTTAAGCACTTCAGATTCATACACTGGCCAGATACCTTCTTGTGTTGCACTCTTGGTGTATGTATTTACGCCATTTTTGTCTGGTGCAAAAGCATACAACGTACGTCCTTTGCTATCGGTTAAATAAATGGTTTTTCCGTCGCCAACAGCATAAGTACTGGTGTAATTGATATTTTTGCCATCAACTACTCCAACCAATTGTGCATTAGCCAGCATTAACGAATAATCGGGTTTGGCTACAAACCAGATGCCACCAACACCATCACCTTTAATTTCACCTTTTGAGGCATCACCAGCGTAATAATAAAGCGGGTAACCACGGTAAGTGCTTTGTTTACGGCCGTCAGCGCGGGTAACCTCACCAACTTCGGCTTTGTTCAGGTTTAAATCGGTACTGGCATCTGCTGAGTAGTAAAGTGGCCAGGCGGTTTCACAACCATCAGTACAGGTTGGCGTACCTGCAGCATCGTTTGCAAAAAAGTATAAGGTTTTGCCGTCTTTGTCGGTTAATACTGATCCGAATTTCGCATCTGTTGCCAGTTGGATACCTTTTTTGTTATTACCCGCGGGTGTAGGGTCTTCTGAATTATTTTTTTTGCAGGCCATAAATACCATGGCTACACATACAACAGCCAATAGGTTTCTTTTTAAGTAGATTAGCATAACATTTCGTTTTTAGTTTTAACTTTAATAAAAATTGATATGCTGCTATTACGCCCTCAAGTTGTAAATGGTTGCTTGCATAATGGAGATTTTTAGACCAAAATGAATAATATAAAATTTTTTAAAAAAAGTAATTTTTGAAGCAACCTTTCGTTGTTCCTCATCGTAATCTATTTTGAAAGGAGAACTTGTGACCGCTAGCCGCGATAGTGAAGGAATTATACAAAAATACATTCAGGGCTGCATTAGAAATGAAAGAGATAGTCAGAAAGCACTATACAAGCATTTCTATAGCTTTGCTATGGGCATTTGTTTGCGTTATACAAACGATCGGTTAGATGCCGCAGGTATATTGAATGATGGATTTTTTAAAGCTTTTAAAAATATAACCAAGTATGAGCCTTCTAAGGCTTTTTTGCCCTGGCTTGGGCGCATAATAACCAATACTGCCATTGATTATTATCGTGCCAATTTAAAATTTGCTGATCACGTAGATATTGAGGATCATGAAAATATTGTGCAGGTAAGTTCTATATACGATAAGCTTGCCTACAATGATTTATTAACCTTAGTTCAAAAGCTGAGTCCGGCATACCGTACCGTTTTTAACCTTTTTGCAATAGATGGTTACAGCCATGAAGAAATTGCCGAAATGCTTGGGATATCGGTAGGTACATCAAAATCTAACCTGTTTAAGGCAAGGCAAAAATTACAGGAAATGTTAAAAGCTACAGATGCGAAAACTTACCAGGTAAGGAATTCGGAAGTAGATAGAAACCTTTTACAGGTAAGGTTAAACACAAATATGCAATGAAAGAGGGAAAAGATATTGATAAATTATTTAAGGATGGATTGGAAAACCCCGACCTGCCTTTTAATGATTTAGATTGGGATAATCTGGAGGAGAGATTGCATCCAACACCAAAAAGGAGGGTTGTGCCCCTAATTTGGTTAACTGCTGTGGCTGGTATAGCCGCAATGTTGCTGCTGGTGTTTTTATTGGTTAAACCGAAAGCTGATCAGTCTGAGAACAAGCCACTGGTTAAAACAAAAAGAGAAACAAACAAAAAAAGTGATAAGCTTTTAAATGATAAAGACAATTTAATTAATAAGCCAGCAGATGAAACCACTTCAAACGAAAATGGGGGAATAAGTTTATTGGCAGGAAATAATAATAAAAATAAAGCCAGGAATTCCCAAAAAGGAGCCGAAATAGGGTTTACGAATCAAATTTCCATGAAATCTGTAGAAATGGGTAGCAGTAATGCGATCAACTATTTAGCCAATGTTATTTATAATCCTGAAATAAGTGCTGAAACAAAACTAGTAGAATTTGAAAAACAAAATCTTACAATTGAACCAGTCAAAGGAAAAATACCAAGGATTAAAGATCCAATTTTTAAGAAAAAATCACGGTTTGTGTTGAGTATTCTGGCTGCGCCAGATTTAACCAGCGTGCAGAAATCCGGGCAAAGTAGCTTAAGTGGTGGTTTCGGCATAGAAGCGACTGTAATCCTGACGAAAAAATTAAGTGTTACTACCGGGGCTTCTTATGCAAAGAAAATTTACGATTCGAACTTTAGTTTATATAAACCCAATACCGACTATGTATTCGGCATAAAACCAACAAATATTCACGCCAATTGCGATGTCATTGATATCCCGATTAATTTAAACTATAAAGTTTTTAATGGCCGTAGAAATTCTATTTTTGTAAGTACAGGCCTATCCAGTTATTTAATGTTAAAAGAAAAATACAGCTATTCTTATAATGGCGCTTATCAAGGTCCTGCAGATTTCGAAGTAAGAAATCAGAACCAGCATTATTTAGGTATAGCCAATGTAGGTGTGGAGTTTCAGCATAAAATAAATAATAATTTAAGTATAAGCGCTAAACCATTTATGAAAATCCCGTTAACGGATATTGGTTATGGAAACTCTAAATTATCATCCACAGGTGTTGCCGTTTCGGTAAATATGAACCTGTTTAAACGGAACTAATGTTTAATGTTTTTAATAGGATCTGGTAAAGGCACAAAACCTGTTTCACCAGGAACGGGTTTGAAACTTTGCTCCAGCCATTTAATTTTGGCTTTTTCAATTAATTCCCTATCCGAGGCAACAAAGTTCCAGTAGATAAAACGTTCTTCAGGGAAAGGCTCGCCGCCGAAAATGTAAACTGTGGTATTTGCGTGCATGGTAAATTCGCACAGTTTGGCATCGTTGGCAATTAAAATCTGGCGGGGTTCGAAAATATGCCCATCGCTCTCTATTGCGCCTTCTAAGATATACAGAGCACTCTCACCGAAAAGATAATCGCCAATATTCACTTTCTGACGATCAGTGCTTTTTAACTCTAAAAAATACAGAGGGCTGTATACCGGAACCGGAGATTTGTGACCAAAAGCTTCTCCTGCAATCAGTTTAAAATTAACGCCATCTTGGGTCCAGCTTGGAATGTCGGCCCCTTCAACGTGGCAAAACTCAGGTTCCATTTGTTCTAAATCTTTAGGTAAAGCCACCCAAATCTGTAAGCCATGGAGCATTTTATCGGTATGACGAAGGTATTCAGGGGTTCTTTCTGAATGTACAATGCCACTGCCCGAGGTCATCCAGTTTACCTGGTCCGGTTTAATTACAATATCTGAACCCAAACTATCCTTATGTGTAATCTCGCCCTCAAAGAGGAAGGTTAGGGTAGATAAGCCGATATGTGGGTGAGGTGGAACGTCGAGGTTTTCGTGATCGCTCATTGCAGCTGGCCCCATGTGGTCGATAAAAGAAAAAGGACCAACCATACGTTTCTCTCTGAAAGGCAACAACCTGCCAACCATAAAATTGCCAATATTTGCGGGTCTTTCTTCAATAATGAGTTTAATGTTCGACATGTGATGATCAATTTTAAAGAGGTGAATTTAAGGAAAAAGGATGGGATTTAAATTGAAATTCTATTCGTCACGTCATTTCAAGCGAAGTGCAATGGAGTCGAAAAATCTGCCTAGATAGATCTCTCCATGCAGCGATGCTCCAGTCGAGATGACGAAACCCGGTACCAAGAGGAGGACCTCTTTTGGGTTTTGGAAAGCAATTGCAGAAGCTTTTGGGTGGTTGTAGTCCCGCTTTCGCTTCTGCCAATTTGAAGGAATTGGCATCCCGCTTTAATCGGGTTTAGGTGGCCACGGCACTGCTGCTGTCAGAGGTCAAATAAACCCGACCGACAGCGTTATTCCGACTTTTTCAGTCGGGATTAAGCAAAGGGCGGGGCTGGAGCAACCGAAGCATTGCAAGCACTGCTTTCCTAATCATAGAGAAAAAAAATCTATTCATTTATCATACAACTCACGAAATTTCTCTTTCGTTGCTGAAAAGCCTGCTCGTAATGACGGACTAGGCGAAAGTGCAACTAACTCCGTGATTTCTGTGCTCTCCGTGGCAAAAACTCTAAATGTCAGATGGTAACATCTGACATCACAAACAAAAAAGCATCTCGAAAGAGATGCTTTTCTAAGTTTAAAAAGAAAAAATATGGTTTTATACCAATTCCATTAAAGCCTCTTTGCTAAAGCCTTTCAGTTCTTCCATGCGGTTATGCTTAATTTTTTCTACCCAGTTTGGATCTGCTAGAAGCGGGCGACCAACGGCTACCAAATCGAAATCACCACGGTCCATTCTGCGTACCAGTTCGTCTAGTGAACTAGGCTGTGAACTCTGACCTGCGAAAGCACCAAAAAAATCGCCGTCCAAACCAACTGAGCCTACTGAGATTGTCGATTTTCCGGTTACTTTTTTGGCCCATCCTGCAAAATTTAAATCAGAACCTTCAAATTCCGGTTCCCAGAAACGGCGCTGCGAACAATGGAAAATATCAATTCCGGCTTCAGCAAGTGGGGTTAACCATTGTTCCATTTCCTGCTCATTTTTAGCCAGTTTAAAATCGTAGGCAGCAGGTTTAAATTGTGATAAACGGATAATTAAGGCGAAATCTTCACCAACCCTTTTCCGTACCTCTTTAATTACTTCAACAGCAAAACGGGTACGCTCGGCTAAGGTTTTACCACCATAAATATCGGTGCGGTTATTTGTACCATCCCAAAAAAACTGATCGATCAGATATTGGTGTGCACCATGTATTTCAACGGTATCAAAACCTAAAGCTTTGGCATCAGCTGCTGCCTGACCAAAAGCTGCAATGGTATCGGCAATAGCCGCATCTGTCATCGGTACACCATTTTCGAAACCTGGACTGTTAAAAGATGACGGGCCTTCAAATGGAGCACTTGGTAACCAGCCAGACGCATGGTTTGCATGAATACCCTGGTGCCAGATCTGCGGCCCCATTTGCCCGCCAGCCTGGTGAACTTCGTTAATTACATGCTGCCAACCTGCTAAAGCTTCAGCACCGTAAAAATGGGGAATGTTGGGATCGGCAGAAGAAGATGGACGGTTAATTACGGTTCCTTCTGATAAAATTAAGCCTACTTCGCCTGTTGCTCTTTTTGCATAATAAGCTGCAACTTCGGGTGTTGGCACTCCACCTGGAGAGAACGACCGCGTCATTGGAGCCATTACTATTCTATTTTTGATATTTAATGTTTTAAGGCTAAAAGGCCTGAATAAACTATCTGTGTTCATATGTTTCTAAATTATAATTCGGTATTGATGATTTCGCTTAATTTTTTTAAGCCTTCTTTATTGCGTTTGTAATAAGTCCATTGGCCCAGGCGTGTTGAACTGATTAAATCGGCACGTTGTAAAATAGACAGGTATTCGGAGATGGTACTTTGTGATAAACCACTTTTAATCTGGATCTGCCCAACACAAACACCAACGTTTTCAAAATCTGCATTTGGCTGTTCTGGAAAATTAAGCTCGGGCTCTTTTAGCCAGCCTAAAATCTGTAAACGTGTTTTGTTCGAAAGGGCTTTAAATATTTCTACCTGATCCATGACACAAATTTATATCGACTTTTCCCGATATGCCAATTAAAAGAATAAAGTTTACAATTGGATGTAAAACTTGATGATGAATAAAAATGAATTATGGTACAAGCTGAAAGATTCTTTGCTGCCTATTATTGACTGATTTTGGAGAACGGTCGTCATTCCCGTGCAGGCCCTATCGTGGGGACACATCTTTTGGTTTGGGTTTTTTATACGTTTTGGTAGCTTGCTTTAATAAATTACAGGTTTTACCGAGGAACGCCGTCAATCCCAAGGGCCGGAGAAATCAAAAAAACAGTTGTAAAAAAGAACAAATACTACTGCCAAACCTAAACGCAGTGGTTTTGTGTTCATAAACGCTAATTTAAAACTTTAAATAATTATGAACACAAAACGAAGTGCGGCTGTTTTTTTGATGCGTGTAGGGCTGTGTAAAAGGCCCATTGCTGGATTGACATAGCGCTTTGGGTACTTTGGCGCTCCAAAGTACCATGCCCCCGCGGCAAAGAGCAGAAAAGACAATGTTTATGTATTAACTTGAGTTCGATTAATAATGTGGCTTTTAGAGCTATTCTTTAGGTATTTTAGTATTAGTGTCGTCACCCTGATCTCGATAGCTATCGGATTCATTTCAGGGTATTAATAGCAGGAAAGATGACCGACTTAATGAATGTGTACTAAAAAAACAAATATGGAATTAACAAAGATGTGTCCACACGATAGGCGCAGGCGGGAATCTTAAAGCACTTGCATTAAGATTCCCAATCAAGTTGGGAATGACGATCTCTCGCAGCCTACCATTTGCCAAAAAGATCTGTCTTTAATATTGATTTTATGAAATAATAATCCCTCAGAATGACAAGGAGATATGCAAGGGCAAAAAACGGCTAAAAAAGAACGGGGATAAATCATACCGACCTATCCCCGTCATCTAAATTAACGCTCTCATATATATAAACAACCAAAAAGGTGATTTATTATATTTGATGTAAAATATTTTTTATTTTTTTGCTGCTGGCTTTTTTGCGACTGCTTTTGCTTTCTTTTCGGCTACTGGAGTCTCTTCAATTGCTTCCGCTTTTTTCTTTGCAGGTGCCTTAGCTTTTTTAACTTCTACAATCGGCTCTTCAACTGCTTCCGCTTTCTTTTTAGCAGGTGCTTTTGCTTTTTTAACCTCGGCAGGTGCTTCTTCAGTTACAGCTTCTTTTTTCTTAGCTGGAGCCTTCGCTTTTTTAACTTCGGTAACTGGTATTTCAACAACAGGTTCTTCTTTAACCTCTACTGCTTTCGGAGCATGATCTTGTTGTAGATAATTTGCCAGGATCTGTCTTAAATATACCTCTGGTTTTGGCATATTGATGATAGTTCCAGGCTCTTTATCCTGAGATTGTTTAATATAAGCTGATTTTATTTTGCCCCAATCTTTAGAGTAAAGTCTGATAAACATCTCTACAAATTGTTCGTCTGTATATTTTTTAGGCAACCTACCCAGCACTGCCTGAATTTTTTCTTCTTTTTTATGTAATACCGCCATCGATTTTATTTTGTACAAAGATAGCCGAATTTTATCATTATCAGTTTTTTGCTTTTTTAGGTGAAAATAGATGGTCTGGAACGTTTAATTTAACTCCTAAATAGAAGCTGTTATCTCTGCTACGGCCGATTCGGTTTTTCTGTTCTTAACTAACCGTTCGCGATGTTTTAGTCCCCAATCTCTTAATTCATTAATTACTTTATCTAATGATTCGCTGTATGGAGTAAGTTCGTAGGTTACGGTAACCGGAGTGGTAGAATATACTTTGCGGATCACAAATTCATTTAATTCCAGATCTTTAAGTTCTTTCGATAATATTTTGGGTGTAATTTCTCCAAGCGATTTTTGGATCTCATTAAAGCGCTGCGGTCCTTCTTGCAAAGAAATAATCAGGGGAAGTTTCCACTTGCCATTTAACACGTAAAGCGCGTCTTTTACCGCGTTTAAACTTGCAGTACAGGTTTCTTTATTGTGGTGTTCTTTTCTCGGTTCCATAATACAAAGGTATAAGCTTTCATAAAGGATATCACTATCCTTTGGGATACTAGTATCTTTTAGATAGTAAAACAACATAGGTTTGCACAAAAAAATAATATGAAGACAAAAACAATCAAAATTATCTACTGGACATCAACCGCTTTAGTTTCGTTAATGATGACTTTCTCAGCCTATTCTTATCTCACTAATGAAACCATTAAACAGGCTTTTCATCACTTGGGCTTTCCTGATTACTTCAGGGTAGAATTAGCCATAGCCAAAATTTTGGGTGCTGTTTTATTACTGTTACAGATAAAGGGGCAATGGAAAGAATGGGCATATGCTGGTTTCGCATTTACATTTGTTTCGGCATTTATTGCACATACGGCATCAGTCGATCCAATCAATAACCGCGTTGGTCCGGTTGTATTTTTAATGGTGTTATTGCTATCTTATTTTACTTATCACAAAGTTAAGGTCAAGTCTGTTTAAATTGAGTGCTGAGAAAATGATTCAGCTTTAAAAGATGTCATTCTTTCTTACTAAAAAAGATAATGAGCTTTTTAACAAAGTAAATTGAGCCTTAAAGCAAAGCTTTGCCTTGATTATCGACCTACCTTTGATTCATAAAATATAGAAAAAATGAAAAAAGTTTGGTTTATAACCGGTAGCTCACGTGGATTAGGACGTGACCTAACCGCACAGGTACTGGCAAAAGGTGATTTGGTTGCTGCAACAGCAAGAAATACTGATGCTTTAAAAGGCTTTGTAGAAAAATATACCGATCAGATTCTGCCAATTACATTAGATGTTACCGATTACGATCAGGTTCACTTGGCTGTTGAATCTGCCATTGCACACTTTGGTAAAATAGATGTTTTAGTCAACAATGCTGGTTTTGGTATTGTAGGTGCTGCCGAAGCTTTTACCGAAGATCAGGTTCGCAGCCAGCTCGAAACAAATTTATATGCACCGATAGAGATTACCAGGGCAGTATTGCCATTTATGCGCAAACAACGTTCGGGCAGAATTCTTCAGATCAGCTCAATAGGCGGACGTGTAGGGAATGCCGGGGTGAGTATTTATCAGGCAGCAAAATTTGGCCTTAGTGGTTTTAGTGAAGCGCTGGCGAAAGAAGTAATTGAGTTGGGTATTTATGTAACCAGTGTAGAACCTGGTGGTTTCCGTACTGATTGGGCAGGCGCTTCTATGTCTTATGCACCAAATATCGAAGGGTATGAAAATACGGTAGGGAAAAGAGCTGATTTTTTTCAGAGTGGTAATTTTGTACCGATGGGTGATCCGGAAAAGGCGGCCAGAGCAATGCTGGATCTTGTGGAAAATCCTGAACCACCGGTACACCTGGTATTTGGAAGTGAAGCCATTGGTATGCTTAAACATGCTGATGCCGCCAGAGCTGCAGAAATGGAAAAATGGATGCAGGTAAGTTTATCAACAGATCATGATGAGGCCGAGAATTTTTTAGCTACTGATCTGGGTAAATCTTTTATCAAGAAGTAACTGGTTGTATCGTCATTTCAAATGGTGTGCAACGCAGTATGGAAATCTATTAAAGATCCACTCATATTTTGAAGTGCTTAATTATAAGCTTTATTGGGAGTCTTAATGCCATTGCTATGGCTTATTGCATTAAGATCCCCATCTGCACGTGGATGACAGTATCTCACTATAAAATCTTAAATTTGATCAACATGCCAAATCAAACCAAACGTCCTGAGATCCTGTATTCCTGCTATTCACAAAAAAGTAGCGAGGGCGAACAGTTTATTCCCAATCATTCGGTAGGATTAGTTATTGCAGGTACTTCTGAGATTTTTATCGGTGGAGAAAAATTTGTTTTCTCTGATGGCGATTTTAGATTTTTCAGGCGTAACCAACTGGCAAGGTATACTAAATATCCACCTGCAGGTGGGGAGTTTAAATCTATCAGTATCAATATTAATCAGGATATTTTGCACAGCATTAGCAACGAATATGATTTGCACATGCAAAAGCCTAATCACGATGTTAAGGGTTTAGCACTCGAGGCGAATAGCTTGCTGAAGAATTATATTGATTCGCTATGGCCGTATTTAGACGGAAATAACGGGTCTAACAAAGCTTTAGTTGATTTAAAGGTTAAGGAAATGGTCATGATTTTATTGCAGACCAATCCGGTGCTGAGAGATGTGCTTTTTGATTTCTCTGAACCTGGAAAAATCGATCTGGAAGCTTATATGAATGCCAATTATAAGTTCAACGTAGATATTAACCGGTTTGCTTATTTAACCGGCAGGAGTTTGGCTACTTTTAAAAGAGACTTTGAAAAAATTTTTAACCTTTCGCCGAACCGCTGGCTACAGAAAAAGCGTTTAAATGATGCCTATTATCTTATTACAGAAAAGGGCTGGAAATCATCAGATGTTTACCTCGAGGTCGGTTTTAAAGATTTATCGCATTTCTCTTTTGCATTTAAAAAGGCTTATGGCAGGTCACCATCACAGATTGGTAATTAATTTTCTTCGTTATACCTGAAGCAAAAAGCACCAACCTTGTAAGATCGATGCTTTTAAATGATTTTTATTAAACTTTTTTAGGAGGAAGATCGAATGCAATGGCTTCATGCTCAAAGTGGCCATTGTGTGCGCCGTCGCAAAAAGGTTTGTTTTTGGATAAACCACAACGGCAGATCGAAAGAACTTCTCTGCCCTGTAGGCCATAAACGTTTCCGTTTCTATCTACAATTTCGAAATCGCCCTCAATTTTAACAGAGCCGTTATTGTTAATGGTAAGTTTTGTTTTAGACATGTTTTGTTATTTGTCTGGCAAAACTAAGCCATAAAAACCGTAATTTTTTTACTGATTTCTATTTAGAAACATTCTCTCTTGAATCTAAAGCCTCTTTTTTGATCACGTAGGCAATCATATCGGTCCTAATTTCGAAACCCAGTTTCTGATAAAGCTTGATAGCAGCCTCATTATCGTTCCTCACGTGCAGAAAAGGGATTTCGTTGCGGAGCAATATGCGTTTGATCTGCTCTTGCAGGATCTTAAAGGAATAACCTTTCCCTAAATGATCGGGATGGGTACAAACCGCGCTTACCTCGCGGTAGGGGCTGGGGAAAAAGCGGTGACCAGCCATAGATGCCAGTTTCCCATTCACGAATATGCCGGTATAATTGCTCAATTCTATGGTTTTGGACAGGAAAGGTCCTGGTTTAGTCAATTCCACAAGATCAATCATCTCGGCAACATGCTCCTGATCCAGATCTGTGAGCTCCGCTCCATCTGTATCAGGAACCTTTACTCCACGGAAAATAAACTGGTACATATCGATATGCGTCAATAATTTCCACTGTCCTGGAATTTCGACCGGTGTTTTTGCGAAAAAAACAAAAAGGCTTTCGGGTGGGCTGATCTGATAAAGTGTATTTAAATTCTCCTGCGAATTATCTTTTAAACCAGCGAAGGCAGTAACATCTTCGGTATAATACTTTACTGTTTCTACACCTTTTGCCAGGTGGTTATGGCCAGAAGTTAAGGCATAATATATGGGATTATCCAATACGTGTTCCATCCGGCAAAGATATTAAATGCTAAATCAGATGAGGGTAATTTTTGGGCGGATTAATCGAACATACTCATCGCCACATCACTATTGGTTTAAAAAAGTTTCCACCAGATGTGCTGTAATCTCAATCGTTTTGTCGCTTACATCCGGGTTCAGGTTTTCGCCGATCATAGCGCCATGCATACCCGGTAAAATAACCAGCTGCGCATTTGCAATCAATCTCGACATTTTAACCACATGTTCCGGCTTAATCACATCTTTATCTGCTACCATTAAAAGCGCATCGGCGGTAATGCCTCTCAAATCATCATCGCTCAGGTCAGTAAAATCGAGCATACGTTGTTTGTCCTTTTCGAACATGGTCTGCAGCGCGTTTTGATCTGTGTTTACTGCTAAAAAAGCTGTTTTAAGCGGTTCTGGCATATGATCGATAGTGGCGTCTCCAAATCCATTATAAAAACCATCAATTAAACCTTCACGTTGGTAATTGGCCGAAATCACAATGATTTTATTCACCACAGTCGGATGGTGTGCTGCAATATGTAAAGTTGTTGTTCCGCCATTGCTGAAACCTAGAAAATTGGCTTTTGTTATTTTTAGCTGATGTAATAACGTAGTCACATCCTCTGCATCCTGCTTAAAAGATTCGGCCTGGTCCCGGTCGCTGGTACGGCCATGTGCTTGGAGCTCAACTGCAATAACCTTCCCCCAATTTTCCAAAAGAGGGATAAGTCTGCCAAATGATGATTGAATGGTAGAGCCACCACCATGTATCAAAACAAGAGGTATTTCTCCTTCACCATAGATTTCGTAATACATCTTAATGCCGTTTACCTTTTCATGGTCTGCTTTTTTATATGTTCCCATCAGTTTCGGTTTAAATAGTTGCTGCACAAATCTAATTAAGCTACCCGAACAATCAGGTACAGATAACAGACAAGTTTAGGGCTTTTTGAGCCAATTAATGCAGTACTTCGTCCATCTAAGGCTTTTATAAAGAAATGGCCGAAGCGGATGATCAGCAATTGGCTATGAAATAATGGCAATTTAAAAGCCCTATTTTTTAAACAGGGCTTTTAAATGATGTGAAAAGTTAACAAAGAAACTTTGTTGCGTCTCAATAGCAATTATGCTTACCATGGACTTATTCCTGTATCAGGCGCGTTGTCATCACTAAAAAATTGACCTGTTGGCCCATCTTGTCCTAGTGTTGCCGCTTTTACTACTCTTGTAGCTGCATCAGGCACCGTTCCCGGACCAGAGTGATGATTAAAATCTGTAGCAGTATAGCCAGGATCAACCGCATTTACTTTAAAAGGGGTATTCAACAGGTTATTGGCCAATAGAATGGTATACGCATTAAGTGCAGCTTTCGAAGAAACATAACCGGCTGGCTTTACGCCATAATATTTCCAGGTCGGATCATTGTGTAGCGTAAGTGAACCTAAACCAGATGTAACGTTCACGATTCTTGGTGCTGCCGATTGCTTTAATAAATCCATAAAAGTTTGGGTGACTGTAATTACTCCAAAAAAATTAGTTTCAAATACCTGCCTGAAGATATTAATATCTGTTTCCAAAGCGGGGTGCATAGGACCACTAATACCTGCATTATTGATCAATACATCAAGCACCTTAATTTTCTTTGTGAGTAGCGTTCCGGCAGCCTGTACAGATTCGAGGTTATCTACATCAATTTCTATAGGCGCTACGTTGTTTAAGCCTTCTAATTTTAACTGGCTTACGGCTTCTTCGCCTTTTTTAATATCTCGGGAGCCTACATATACGTAGTATCCTTGCTGTAATAATTGTCTCGCGGTTTCAAAACCAATACTTTTATTTGCTCCTGTAATCAGTGCTGTTTTCATAATTTCAAATATTTATGGTACAAATGTAGGCGTATTGGTTATCCCGGGTGGAACACATCCAACGGTATTAATGGTACATTTCGCGGATGCTGGCCCTGTAGTCTGCAGGTGTAATGCCCGTTTCGCGTTTAAAGAAGCGGTTAAAATAGGAAGTATCCGAGAAACCCAAATCGAAGGCAATTTCTTTCAAAGGGTTTTGAGTATGAAACAAGAAGCGCTGGGCCTCGAGTATCAATCGTTCGTGAATATGTTTAATTGCAGGTTTACCACTTTGTATTTTCACCACCTCGCTTAAATGTCCGGCAGAAATATTCAATTTCGAGGCATATTCGCCCACTTCGCGCAGTTCGCGATAACATTCATTTATTTTTGCCTGAAAACTTTTCAATAAAAGTTTATCTGCGGAATGATCACCTCCTTTAAACTGTTCAGTATACAGCCGGCTTAAATAGGTAAGCAGCACAGTAAGGTGGGCGGTAAGCATACGCTGTTGCCATTCGCCGGGCTTTTGATATTCTGCATTGATTTTTGCAAGGACGTCCTCAACAAAATTAAGGTCAGCTTCGGTTAGGGCTAATTCATGTCCATTGTGCAGGTTTTCTATAATGGGTAGTTTACTTAATGAAGCATTTTCCTGGAGGGAAAGAAACTCTTTTGTAAAAGCAATGCCGGTGCTCCATAACTGCTTAAAGCCTTCTTTTACAATGATATGGCTTGGCCCCGAAAAGTAGACTGTGTTATCTTTAAGGGTATAAGGCGTCATGTCGATCCATTGTCGGCTATCTGCATGTCTGATCAAAACAACAAGATAATGATCTTTTCGATGGGGGATAAGCAACTCCGACTGGTTTGGTAAAGTTCCTTCAAATTGATATAGCCTAAAGTTTTTATTGCCCGAAATTTCATCGGGTTCTAGCGTGTAAATAGGTAGTTGTTGATTTTGGTTGAATGTCTGCATGGCTTAATACAAATTGAAAGAAAAATCAAATAGGGCACATAAAAATATGCGTTGATTTTTTGTAAAACTTTAGGCATTACCTTTTTTAAAATGTAGCGCTAAAAAAATGATCATACTAATTAAATAATTGGTATGATATATAATACTAAATTGTAATTTCAAATGTGTTTATGTGTAATTTAAAGATATATTTATCACGTCTATTTTTTAATAAAAATAAATTCCGTATCTATGTGTAAACAAAATCTACCTCAATCGTCCCAAACCTTAAAACCGCTCATCAAAATGCAACACGCACTTTCATCAGTTATTCCAATTATTAGATTTTAATTTAATTTTTAACTGTAAATATTTATATATCAGTTATTTGATTTGTATTTGCTTAATTATCGTATCTGAAATTTTGATGTGGTGATAACAGGCTAATTCCTCCTATAGGCTTCGACGTTAAAACGAAATAAGAATATTTTTATCTGTATTAATTTACATTTTTAATAAACCATAAACCAAACAATTGTGAAAAATTTATTATCAGTTATTATTCCTGTGCTCGAAGGGATGGAAGAGTCTCCATTGAAGCACCAGCTCCTGGCCTATTTCCCTCAACAGGCCGAACATTTTGCAACAATAGAAGAAAGTTTTGTGAAACTTACGGCAATTCTGCATGATAGGGATCACCTTAAACCTTTTTTTCATAGCTGGAGCCAAACCAATAATAGTGCGGTTACTGTTGCCGGATTGAGTAACCGCATGACGATGCTGATCCATAAAAACATACCTGTGCCAGATGAAGCGCAGCTTTTCAGATCGGTAGCAAGCCTGAACAGGATTGTTGATGAAGACCTGGCTGTTGTTGGTAAAGTATTACATTCCGATCTATTCTATACCATGGCCACAAATACCTGCGGCGATGATGGATGGTTGCTGAGGCAATACCTTGATCCAAGTGCCCGTGCTTTTAAATATTGGAAAGACCAGAATTCGTTGCGCAATAAAGATTTATTGATTGGCCTTTTAACCACATTGGTACACGAAATTTATACTCATGGCGAAGTGGAATTTATATTGCCAAAGTTTACGCGTTGGCTGGAAGATGATTTTGGCTTTGACAAAGATACCCTTAAGCATACTTTGGCCTGGATAACTGTACACTGTGGACCAACTGAGAAAAACCATTTCTTTTATGCCGTAAATGCCGTTAATTATTATGTTAAGGCGATGGATGTTAATTTGGCTGATTACGACTTACGAGAAATCGTTGCCGATTATTTGAGTAAAAAAGCAGCAGTAATGGAAACCATTAGCGCTAGTTTAGAACCGGTGATGTCTGATGAAGAAATGGCATAAATTATGACGGGGGAACTTATAGAAGAACAGACGATCTGTAGCAGGGAAACACTGAATGAATTGCTGATGAAACACCTCGGCGAAATACCCTGTAATGGTGCCGATTCATTTTCTCCAGTGCCAGTTGCTGTAAACCGTGACGAAATTGTGCGGATGGAGGAACTGTGTCAGGTTTTGAACAAAGCATTAACGAGTGTTGTAAGGGCCTATTTTTCCGATGAAAGGATACGTGCAATCTATAATTTTGATGAGCACCTGAACAATATTTTGAGCATCGCAAACGCGCAGCCATATGAAGTGGGTATGTACCGCCCAGATTTTTTGCAGGCAGAAGATGGCAGTATTAAAATCTGCGAAATAGGAGCAAGGTACCCAATTAATGGGTGGATGTTGAGTTATTACCTTAATGTGATTTCTGAAGATAGTAGTTTGCCTTTATTGGAGGCTGTTCCTCATCAGCGCGACTTCATTAACACCATTTTTGACCGGTTTAACAACAATGAACCTATCGTGCTGGTGCACGAGAAAGAAAAGGGTACAGAGGTATTTTACCTGTTAAATGAATTCAGTAAACAGGGCTTGAATTATATTTCTGCAAGCCCTGATCAGCTAAGCTGCCAAAATGGTGAATTAATGTTGCAAGGCAAAGCTGTTAACCAGTTTATATTGGAAATGGATCGGGAAGAACTGCGTAATTTTGATCCTGAAGTATTGAAATTGATCATCAATAAGGGAAATTATTTTAACGATGTGCGTACGTTAATCCTGGTGCACGATAAGCGTATACTTGCTGTTCTTTATAATGAAGCGATTATGAGGGATCACCTTTCTGAAGAAGAATACCTCTTTTTACGCTCTTTTTTAATACCTACTTATGCCTTGCATACCGCCGAAAAACGGATGGAGGTGAGCAATTCTTCATTAAACTGGGTATTAAAGCGCAACAGTGGTGGCCGTGGTATCGATATGTATGTGAAAAGTGATTGTGAAGCTGCAGTTTGGTCTGATATTATCGCCAAACAATGGCCTGAATACATGATACAGCAATACGTGCCCCAACGCTGGTTTAAATACGGTACTGGCCCTGAGAACAGCCTGATCAACTTAGTAGGGATGCTGCTATGTTACAATAACCGGTCTTTTGGCCCTGGTTTGTTCCGCGGTTCGGCAGAAAGTGTGGTGAATGTTCACCAGGGCAGGGGAGTTATTTTTCCTGCAATGATGTCTACATCATAAAACATGACACATGCCATCGTTATCCCCCTGTTTAATAAAGCTGATTATGTTAGCCAAACGTTAAATTCACTCATTCGGCAAAGTAAACTGCCGGATGAGTTGATTATTGTCGACGACTTAAGTACAGATAATAGTCTTTCTATAGTTCATGATTTTTTGCGTGATCATATTTCCCGCTTCGGTAATTGCAGAATACAGGTGATTGAACTCACCGAGAATAAAGGTCCGGGTAATGCGCGGAATATTGGTTTTGCCGCTACCAATTGTGAGTTAGTCAGTTTTTTAGATGCTGATGACGAATATCATCCAAAGCTGCTGGAAATAGCTTCACATGAATTTAAAGCGCATCAGCTCGATTTTATGGTGCTCAATATCGCTTTTATGCCAGGTAATGAAATATATCCAGATCTGGAACCATTAAAAAAGTACCTGGAGCCGCTTGATAAAGAGCTATACCTGGTTAAAGATCCTTTGATGGCAGTTAGCGCTCCACATTTTATAATGGGGGTTGGCAGCAACGTAATCGTAAAAAGTAAATGGATCGCCAATAACCAATACCAGGCAGAAGCGCAATTAAATGAAGGTATCGATTTTTGGTACCGGGTATTAAAAGGAATACTGAACTCGGTGCCAGGTAAAATAGCTTTGCAAACAGGAGGTTATCTTCATGTTAACGAGGTTCCGGGGAGCCTTTCGCGGAAAAAATATAGCCATTTTAAACAAATCGAATTGCCGCCGGTAATTTCAAGGTATGTAAATAGTAAAGATAAGCACGACCGCCTGTTGATGGGCATGATCGGTGAACGCTGGTATAAACACGCCCTGCAAAATTTGCCGTCAAATACCCAAAAAGCACGGTTTTTATGGCATTATCGTAGCTTTTTGCCAAAATACATTCGCTATCTGCTCATCAAAAGATAAATTTTAAAAATGATCTATTCCCTCCTTAATCAATACTATCAGATTGTTAGGCAGTCTGAGCTTTTCAAATCCTATTATCTTAACCACGAAAATTATCAAAATGCCCCCTTAATAGGTAAAAAGGAATTGATTAATCTGTTAAATGATCATTTTGACCTGCATAGCCAGAAACAAGGTGTTTATTTGGTGCGTTCTGGCGGATCTACCCAAAAACCGCTGGTTTTTCCGGTTGATATTGTAGAAAATCTGGAACAGCGTGCAGCACTTGCTGCCGCACTAAAACAAGCTGGGGTATTTACCCCAACAACCATTGCACTCAATATGTTTGGTTACATGGATATGTACCGTACAGCTGCTATTATGGACGATCTTTTGGAGCGCTGCAGTGCAACCACACTGGTAGCAAGTGCCAGTTTACCCTACGAAGATGCCTACCAGATGGCTTTAAATTTTAAACCCGATTTATTACTGGGTACACCTTCAAAATTATTCCTTTTTGCGCAATACCTTAAAAAGCATCAGCTTAGGTTGTCCATCACCAATCTTGTATTTGGTGGCGAGTTTTTGCCATCCTCACACATCAAACTTTTCGAGGAGGTTTTCGGAACCCGGCAGATCTATTCCTTATATGGTTCTGCAGAAACGGGGATATGGGCCTGGTGCGATTATAGCCGATCGCCATCATTGTTCAGGGTAATTGATGGTTTGATTGTTGAAATCCATGCTCCAGATGCTGATGGTTATGGCAATTTGCTGGTAAGCAATTTGTTCCGGAAGCGTTTCCCTGTTTTTAGATACAATACCGGCGATACAGGTAAATGGCTTGATATTGACAGGCAACTCTACCTGGAGTTAAAAGGACGGGAACATCGGTCGTTTATGTTTAATGAATGCAATTACGAACTGGATGATTTTAATATTGTTTTAGCGGGTGTGGAAAGGTTTCAGATCCAGATTGTTCCTGGTGAAGGACATATGGGAATAAAATTTTTACTGGTAACCGACTTCATGGATAAGGTCAAAGAACAATATATTGAACTAAAACTTCAGCAGCTTTATGAAATATTTGGTTACCAGGTGAAAAACTTAGAGGTATTAGCAGGTAGTGATTTAAATCTTTACACTAATGCTACTACGGGTAAAACACCTGTGATTATTGATCATCGGGTATGATATTGATTGGCAAATTCCATATCCATTTTCTAGATGGAATAAACAAAAAAAAAGCCGCATCAGGTAGAAGCGGCTTTCGTAGCATGGACGGGAGTTTGTTCTAACTTTTTCGGAGCTTTACAGGAATTTTCGATTTTAAATTCTGAATAGTGGAGTTTCTTTATTGATGATCAAAATTTAGGGTATAAGCTTCGCCAGACGCAATTGCTCAAACAAATCATAAAAACTTTCTTCGGTATTTTGGAAAACGGTGAAGCCAAGTTTACGGCTTTTAGACATATCAGTCATCACTTCGATCGGCCTGCTAAGATCAAGATCGGTATGCCATGCAGTTGCTAATCGGCTTAAGTCTTTCTCTTTTAGGTTGTATTTTTTAGCAATCTTTAACCAAACCTGAGCATCTTTAGCCATTTCTTTTTCTAACGATTGAATTGGCCCATTAAACCCAACAGGTGTTATATTAAAGTAGTTTGCTAAACGGTTCCACAAACGGCTCCACCTAAAAACATCGCCGTTTACAATGTTGAAAGCTTCGTTTTGCGCTTGCTCGGTAGTGGAAGCCCAAATCAAGTGTTCGGCTAGCACACGTGCATCAGTTACATCTGATAAGCCACTCCATTGTGCGGCGGACCCTGGCCATATAAATGGTCGACCAGTTTCTTTGCAGATACTTGCATACACAGCTAAAGTAGTTCCCATGTTCATCGCATTTCCGACGGCCTTTCCAATCACCGTATGTGGTCTGTGGATACTCCAGGTAAAACCGTCTCTTTTAGCTGCTGCATAAACCTCATCTTCCTGTGCATAGTAAAAGTTCTCCAATTCTAAACGTGGATGTTCTTCCCTGAGAGGTGTTTCTGGAAGAAATCCTTCTTTTGCATAAGCTTCAAAAGGGCCTAAATAATGTTTAAGCCCGGTTACTAAAGCAACATGTTTAACGGAATTATGGTGTGATAATGCCGCTAAAAGATTACGGACCATCAGACTATTTACCCGAATGTTTTCTGCTTCGGTATCGTTACGCATCCAGGTAGCGATATATACATGTGTTGGTTTAACATCTTTTAATGCCTGTTTTAAGCTATGCAAATCAAGTAGATTGGCCGCAACAGATTTAAGGTTTTTATTTTCTAAATTGTGGTTACGGGCAAGGCCATAAGTTTCCCAGCCTTTGGAAATTAGTTTTTCTGCCAGATTACCTCCTGCAATACCACTGGCTCCAACTACTAATGCTATTTTACTCATCGTGATTAAATTATTTTGCTCCAAAATTAGGATCGCTCACTGTAAAGGCTCTTGACCTGCGTCAAATAATGAACTTGATCTGAGTCAAGATTTTGTTTAGTCCTTAACAGGGAATTTATGTTTGGAAAAAGTATCTTTGTTCCTAAATAGCTAAATGATCGATATTCTTTTTAAACACATTCAAGAAAAGGTTTCGCTCACAGAAAAAGAAAAAGAACTCATACAAACTTTTTTTATTCAAAAGCGATTGAGGAAACACCAGTATTTGTTGCAAGAGGGAGATGTGTGTAAATACCTCGCATTTGTAGCTAAGGGTTTATTACGCACCTACAATATTGATGAAAAGGGCGATGCACACATGAGTGTTTTTGGATGGGAAGGGTGGTGGCTATCTGATTTCAATAGCTTTCTTTCTAGCGAACCGGCAGTATTTAATATTGATGCGATTGAGGAATCAGAGCTGCTATTGATTTCTAGGTTAGATTACGATGCCATCACTATTGAAGTGCCGATTATGGATCGTTATTATCGGATTCTTTACCAAAATAGCCTGGTAACCAAAGAGAGGCGATTGATGAGTTCAATTACGCATACTGCGGAAGAAAAATATTTGCAACTGCTAGCATTAGATCCAAAGATTGTTGAGCGTATTCCACAAAACCTAATTGCCTCTTACCTAGGTATTGCACCTGAAACGCTCAGTCGTATTAGAAAGAATTTAGCATTTAGAAAGTAAGTGGAAGCGTGTTTCAAAATCTGTTATTGTGCTCTTTTCTGCTGATCCGTTTTCTCCAATTTTTATCTTTTACTTCGTTTAATAGCGACTACCTCTTCTACTTGGACAAGTTTAATAATGGAGGTCATAATGAAAGATATACTTGTTGCCGATCATCAAGCATTTGTTCGAAATTCCCATCCTGGTAGAGTAAGGGAGCTGAGTACTGAAAAGTATTTTAATTAATTGATTTTCATTTATTTAATGAATTATTGAAGATCCCTTGATTCAAGGGAATTCATCCAACTCCTTATTAATCAAAAAAGCCGCTCTACTTTCGTAAAGCGGCTCAGTAGCCCGTAGGGGAATCGAACCCCTGTTTCCAGAATGAAAATCTGGCGTCCTCACCCCTAGACGAACGGGCCATTAAATAATTAGAGTGTCTTTCAACTCTTTGGTAGCGGGGACACGACTCGAACGTGCGACCTTCGGGTTATGAGCCCGACGAGCTACCAACTGCTCCACCCCGCACTCTATAGCTTCAAATTTTCTTTGTTTGAAGGAGTGCAAAGGTATATAATATTTTTGCTTTTCAAAAGGCTTCACGAAGTTTTATTGAATTTTTAAATTATCTGCTTGATTTATAGTGAATTATTTTTGCTGTGGCTGACTTTTGTTTTGCTGTTGTAAAAGGGAATAAAGAAAGAACTTGCATCTCAATTGATTATCAATCTTAATCTCATCGGAATAATTTTAATTTCACATCAACTGTAAAGTATTTCTTGTGAACCTCAGTTATACTTAGAATGGCATTAAATAAACTGTTATATAGGGGATTAATTTTTGAATAATTAATAATACAATAAAAGCTAAGTTATAGATGTTTTAATTTGTTCGAGTGCTGATGATTGGAGTTAATGGTTGTTGAACATTTGAACTGAAAATTTAATAAAAATTGCCATATACTAAAATGATAAGCCAATACATTTGAACTGCTAATCAATAGTTAATTTGGCTTTTATGTGTATTCAATCCATTTGGCGATAATTTTGATATCCGTAATTACCTGTGTTAGTTAAAAAATATATGCTTTAAGTTTAAAAGTATCCAGTTTTAGAGATGAGAAATATGTATTATTTGTTTAAATTATTTGTGTAATAAAAAATGTATTATTTGTATTTTAATATTAGCTATATAGTAAATTATTGTTTGAACATACTTTTGAGAGAATGCCAAAACGTATTTTTTTATGGAGTGGTAAAATTATGCAGCGTTTGAAAACTGTCCTTTATAGTTTGGCATAAGACAATGTTTTATAATGATAATGCAGATTTAACAATTGCATAAGATCAGCTAACAATCTACGAGAGAAATACATAGGTTGTAAACATTTTCAATAGTCAATGCCAAAAGAGACCTTTTGGAAATTGTAACAAAATAAAAGGAAACATTTACAGTTATAGCGTTAATGAATTGTTGCGTAAGCTTAATCGAAGATATTTTAGCCAAAACCTTTAAAAGGCTGGTAATCTCAAATAAAACAGGTTATGAACGATTACACATATTCACATACATCATTTACCAATGATAGCCAGGCAGAAATATCAAATATATTTTATTCAACCAAATTGCAGACACTAAAAGAAAGGAGGACATTCAAGTAAGTAACCTTTATATGATTTATTCAAAATAAGTGACTATCTACCTTTAAAAAACCTAAAAAAACAATCATGAAATTTAAAATTTGTGTTATCGCTATTACGCTATTTTTACTACAAGGCTGTGCAAAAGAAAAACAGCAAATTGAAGAAAATAAAGAAAAAAAGCAGATTGAAGAGAATATTGAACCACAGTTAAAAGGGGCGGCAACTATTGATGGTAATACCTATTATCAAACCATTGATGGGCTTGGCTTTTCCAGTGCGTGGTGTGGTACGCTTACTACAGCTAAAAATGATGCACTTTATAATACACTTGGCTTTTCTTTGTTAAGGGTTCGTTTCGACCAGGATAATGCATGGACAGATGAAACGAACAATGCCGCTGCGGCACATGCCCGGGGCGCTAGAGTGTTAGGCTGCCCCTGGAAAATACCTACCGCTTACCGGTCTGGCAATACTATTCCATCTAACCAGTACGTTAATTTCTGCAATTGGCTGGGTAGTGCTGCTTCAGCCATAAAATGTGATTTTGTGTCTATAAAGAATGAGCCTGATGGTTCTTCGGAAGATGGAAATTTGGATGGATCTCAGATACGTGATATTAT
This sequence comes from Pedobacter sp. MR2016-19, assembly GCF_014947265.1. NCBI lineage: Bacteria > Pseudomonadati > Bacteroidota > Sphingobacteriia > Sphingobacteriales > Sphingobacteriaceae > Pedobacter > Pedobacter sp. MR2016-19. The sequence goes on along the minus strand of NZ_JADCNK010000006.1, from coordinate 169,103 downwards.
TAAAGCTGGCGGATCAAATATTGGCAAACCCATTGTTTGTGCTGATGCTATTAATTTTAATGATACCTATACTGACCCAACACTGAACGATGCAACCGCTGTGGCTAAAATTTCTTACGTTTCAGGACATCTTTACGGTGGTGGTAATTATGTACACCAAAATGCACTTAATAAAGGAAAACGCATTTGGATGACAGAATACTATGTTGAAAATAGCCGTGACAATATGGATAACTGTTTAGTTTTAGCTAAAAACATTAATGATTGTATGAACAACCAATTTAGTGCTTACTACTTTTGGTGGGTTAATGACAATGATGCAAGCGTTAACCTGGTTAATCAAAGTGGTACAATTTACAAGGCCGGCTACACCGGTGGTCAGTTTGCCAAATGGATAAGACCAGGAAAACAAAGAATTGCCTGTACCTATAATCCTACCCCTAACATTTATTTAACGGCCTACCGGGGAGGTGGATTGGTAATTGTGGCTGTTAATACAGGCACTTCGGCTGTAAGCCAATCTTTTTCGGTTGCTAATGTTAGTGGTGTTACTTCACTGAATATTCATCGCACATCGGGTAATGAAAACATGTCTTCAATAGGATCAGTTGCTGTTTCAGGTAGTGGATTTACGTATACGCTTCCTGCTAAAAGTATTACTACCTTTCACCAATTTTAACCGGTAGTACGGCTTATTGCTTAGGCCACAAAATGCCGGATACCACCTTCAGGGGCATGAAACATTATTGTTTCATGCCCCTGATATTTCCATAAAGATTTAAGAAAAAGCAAATTTTTATTCATTACGGTATATGCGGCGTATTTTTATCTTGATATATTTATGAAGCTTATCCGCAATTGTTTTTTAGTATTGCTGTTAGGTGTAAAATCTCAGCTGGCCGGAACTTTTACTTTACACTGAAATCCATTCTTTGGTGCCACGCACCCTGTCCGCAAAATCTTCTTTGGGAACCAATTATGCTTTTTAGTATGCCTGTAAATTTAAAAAGGCTGCAAATTTATGATTTACAGCCTTTTTAAATGTTTTGATGTAATAAGTGTAGCCCGTAGGGGAATCGAACCCCTGTTTCCAGAATGAAAATCTGGCGTCCTCACCCCTAGACGAACGGGCCATTTCTTCAGTTTTTAATTTCCAATTTTCAGTGTGCAATTAAAACTGCCAACTGATAACTACCAACTGAATTGGTAGCGGGGACACGACTCGAACGTGCGACCTTCGGGTTATGAGCCCGACGAGCTACCAACTGCTCCACCCCGCACTCTATACAACTCGTTTTTTCTTTGAATTAAATCCTTAACTCTGTTTCCGAATTGGAATGCAAAGATATAATTCGTTTCTTTGTGCTGCAAATTTTTTTTTAAAAAATATTTTAATGGCGCATAAAGCAGGTTTTGTTAGTATAATAGGTAAACCAAATGTAGGTAAATCTACCCTCATGAATGTGCTTGTAGGCGAGCGACTTAGCATTATCACTCCTAAGGCACAAACCACAAGGCACCGCATTTTAGGGATCGTAAATGAAGAAGAATATCAGATCGTTTTCTCTGATACACCGGGTATAATTAAGCCAAAATATAGTTTACAAGAGAGTATGATGAGCTTTGTAAACGGATCTTTGACCGATGCCGACGTACTTTTATTCGTAACCGATATCAACGAAGCGCACGATGAGGAAGACGTTCTGGAAAAAATTCTGAACCGTAATATCCCTACAATTGTACTCATCAATAAAATCGATAAAGCATTACAAGAACAGGTTGATGAGAAGATTGCCTACTGGCAGGAGAAGCTAAATCCGGTTGCTATTTATGCTATTTCAGCTTTACATAAACACAATGTTGACGGGTTATTGGATCGCGTGCTCGAAATGCTGCCAGAGCATCCACCATATTACGACAAAGAAGATTTAACCGATCGTTCAGAGCGTTTCTTTGTTTCAGAGATTATTCGCGAAAAAATCTTTCTTAATTATCAGAAAGAAATTCCTTACAGTACCGAGGTAATTGTGAAGAGTTTTAAAGAAGAGGAAATGAAGAATGGTAAAGGTGCTTTGATCAGGATTACGGCAGAAATTGTGGTCGAACGCGATTCGCAAAAGAACATTTTAATCGGTACAGGTGGGAGTATGCTAAAAAAGGTTGGTACCGAAGCCCGTTTAGAAATCGAGAAGTTTTTAGATAATAAGGTTTTCTTAGAAATGTTTGTGAAGGTAATTCCAGACTGGAGAAGTAAAAAGAATTACTTAAAAAGCTTTGGTTACGATAATTAACCGTACCTTTGCAGCCCGAAATGAATCGGTTAGTAGTTGATAGTCAATGGCTGATAGCCAAATAGTTTGAGCAGCTTGCCTGAACACCACGACCATTAACTATAAGCCATTAACTATCAAAAGAACACCCATGAGTAATATTATAGCCATCGTAGGCAGGCCAAACGTAGGCAAGAGTACCCTTTTTAACAGATTAACAGAAAGCCGTAAGGCAATTGTAGATGATATCAGCGGCGTAACCCGCGACAGGCATTATGGAGTAGGTGAGTGGACCGACAGACAATTTACCGTAATTGATACTGGTGGTTATGTAGCCAACTCAGAAGATGTTTACGAAGCGGCAATCCGCGAGCAGGTAATGATTGCTATCGAAGAAGCCAGTGTATTAATCTTTATGGTTGATGTAACTACAGGTATTACCGATTTAGATGATGATATTGCTCAGGTATTGCGCAGAAGTAATAAGCCCGTTTATGTTTGTGCAAATAAGGTAGACAATACCGCTTTATATAACGAAATCCATACTTTTTATGGTTTCGGATTAGGCGAAGTATATGCATTATCATCAATGACTGGTTCCGGAACAGGAGAGTTGTTGGATGAGGTGGTTAAAAATTTCGAAGATATTCCTGAAGAAGAAAACCAACTGCCTAAAATTACCATCGCAGGTCGTCCTAATGTGGGTAAATCTTCTTTGGTTAATGCATTAATTGGTAAAGAACGTAATATCGTTACCGCAAATGCAGGTACCACCCGCGATTCAATTAAAATCCACTATAACCAGTTTGGTCATGAGTTTATGCTGATCGATACTGCCGGATTACGTAAAAAAACAAAGGTTAAAGAAAACCTGGAGTTTTATTCGGTAATGCGTACCATTAAGGCTTTAGAAGAAGCTGATGTGGTGGTATTAATGATCGATGCCGTAGAAGGAATTGAAAGTCAGGATATCAATATTTTCCATCTGGCTGAGAAAAACAAAAAAGGGATTGTAATTCTGGTTAACAAATGGGATTTGATCGAAAAAAATACACAAACGATGAAAGCTTTCGAAGAGCAGATTCATGAGCGTATCCGCCCGTTTACCGATGTGCCGATCATTTTCACTTCCGTAATAAATAAGCAGCGTATTTTTAAAGCAATCGAAGCCGCTTTAGAAGTTTATAAAAACCGGAGCAAGAAAATTCCTACATCTAAATTGAATGATGTAATGTTGCCGCTGATTGAGAAATTCCCACCGCCGGCATTAAAGGGAAAACACATTAAGATTAAATATATCACCCAGATTAATGCTACTTCGCCAATGTTTGCCTTTTTCTGCAACTTGCCACAGTATATTAAAGATCCGTATAAACGTTTCATCGAGAATAAATTGAGAGAAAACTTCGATTTTTCCGGTGCACCGATCCAGATTTATTTCAGACAGAAATAAGTTTGAGGAGGTAGAAGGTTTAAAGGTGGAGGGCGTAAGGTCGATATGCCTAAAAAACCAATCTTATTTAAAACAGGGCTGTTATGGAATACAGCCCTGTTTTATTTTAATCGACCGTCATTTCGACTGTAGTGGAGAAATCTTTGAACTGTCCAATAACATAGTTTAAAGATGTCTCCACTTCGCTACGCTCCAGTTGAAAGGACGATCCTTCTTATCAGGGGTCAGAAAATACCCTTACCTTTACTTCATGCAATTACAAGTACAAAATAGCCAGTCAGCTGACATCAATACCATTTTCGATTTTTACGATATGGCTATTGAACATCAAAAGAAAGTGTTTAACAAGCACTGGCAGGGCTTTAGTAGAGAAATGGTGCAAACTGAAATTGATGAAAACCGTCAGTATAAAATCTTGGTAGATGGAGTTATTGCCTGTGTTTTTGCTGTTACGTTTAACGATCAGTTGATCTGGGGAGAACGGGATCACGACGCGATTTATATCCACAGGATTGTAACCCATTCCGCATTCAGGGGCTATTCTTTTGTAAAAGAAATTATTAAATGGGCTAAAGTTTTTGCTGCAGAAAACGACATTAAATTTATCAGAATGGATACCTGGGCAGATAATGAAAAACTGCTCGAATATTACACGGGTTGTGGTTTTAATTATGTTGGGGTAGTAAGCATGGAAAAAACCGACGGACTGCCGAAACATTATGAAGGAATCAGTTTAAGTTTGTTTGAGATTGTGCTGTAGCGCATTGCAAAGGTGCATCAAGGTGTCTTGTAACGAAATTTATTCTGTGATAAAATCATCAATAGACTAGAGGATAGTCGTCCTGCTGAACTTGTTTTATTAGTAGTATTTATGTTTTAAAGGCCTAATAGCTACTTCGTGGACAGCATCTTTCATGTAAAAATAACCTTGTTGGATAGATCCTGAAATAAATCCGATAGCTATAGGATCAGGATGACGGTAACAACGTAGATTTCTATCAAGACATATTATAATCCGGGTTGGTATAACTTACTTCAATTCAATTTTCCAGCTTAACATATCGTCTACTTCTCCAATATGGATAAAGTTGTTTTTTTCTAAAATGGAATAAGAGGCCACATTGTCTTTAGTCGTGGTTGCATAAACCGATTTCACTTTAGGTTGCTCCCTTGCCCATTCTATTAATCTTCCAACAGCTTCGGTCATAAAACCCTTGCCTCTAAACTCCTCGTAAGTGCCATAACCTATTTCGATTTCACCATTTGGATCTGGTTCGCCAACAAAACAAATATCACCTACCATCCTATGGTCGGGTTTAGATATGATGGTCCATAAAGTATGGTATAGATAATCTTTATCTTTATCAAAAACGTTAGGTAAGATCGTTTGTTCCAAAGCTTCCTGAAGTGAAGGAGAAATGTTTTTTTTGGTCGGTAGAAGGTCAAATTCTTGTTCTAAAGAGTGATCATCTTTGATATATTTTAAAAGCTGATCGTGCGTTAATGGTTTTAAAATGAGGCGTTCGGTTTCTATCATGCTTGAGTTTATTATATAGACTAATATAAAACTTTGGGTTTTGAATAAGCTAAATTTTACAATAAGCTTTTATTAAAAAAACGTCTTGTTTTTTCGAAATACCGAACATTATTAATAAACCTTTATTACCTGACCTGATAAGATGCCCAGTACACTTTTCTCATAAGCTTTAACCACTTTCTCCATGCTAACCGGAATTTCCCCGGGAAAAGAATCGAAATATGCAGGAGAGTCTTCAACAACATTAGGGCTAATGGCATTGATACGAACGCCATTTTCAAGTTCTGGAGCGGCAGCCAAAACAAATGCATTTAAACCTCCATTTATAGTGCTCAATGCTGATCCTGCAGCAACCGGATTTTCGGCTAATATCCCGGAAGTTAATGTAAATGAACCACCTTTATTGATATAATGCTGACCTATAAGCACCAGGTTAATCTGTCCCAATAATTTATCCAGTAAGCCGCTCTTAAATACTTCGCCCGTCATCTGATTTACAGGCGCAAAGGGGCCTTTACCGCTAGTACTGATCAGGGCATCGAAAGCACCAATCTGCTCGAACATATTTTTAATCGATGTTTCATTGGTAATGTCAACCTGGACATCCCCCTTGGTATTTCCTACACGGATAATCTCGTGTTTTTGCGCAAAAGCTTCAGTTACTTTTTTGCCCAGTGTGCCTGTTGCGCCTACAATTATTATTTTCATCTAAGCTGTTTAATGTTTAATTACTGATTTAGCATTGTTATTAAACATCAGGGTGTATTGAAATGTTTGTATGGTGTCAATCGTGCAATACCATTTCAGCTTTGAGATTGGTAATCAATAGGTCAATATGCAGGGAGGTTTACGGTGATAGCATTCGCATTTCGCCACGCAGTAATGCCAATCTCTTTATGTCTGTTTTATTGAAGGTTAAGGAGTGCTTGTCTTACCGCATTATCGGTTTGGTTTGCAGCCTTATAATAACCAACATCGCCCAGATAATAGCGACAAAGCAGAGCTTTGAGATCATTTAAAATTACATTTTTCGAATTGTACAGTTGAAAGCGATCTATTGTTATGTTTTTGCGCTGAAGAAATCCGATAAAGTCCTTAAAGTCGTTATCGTTTATGGTGAAGATATTGATATTCTGTTCTACAAAACTGGCGCTGTATTTATTGGTAAGTACATTAAACACGTAATCAGAAAGTATTTTCTTACTCACCAGATTACTGTAAAACTTATTGTAGCCATTTGTATCTAATTTCACAAATATATCTGGTTGGATACCGCCAATTGGTTTAACTTTTTTGTTCGACTGAATATTTACGCCTTCAGTTTTCTCAATAGAATCCTGAAAAGAGGTCCGGTCTCCGGTCAACTCTCCATCGGTCATACGTTCATCCAATTCGTGTTTGTAGGCGTCGTAACCTTTTTTATAAGATTTTTGGATACTCCGGCCAGATGGGGTATAATATCTTGCAATGGTTAAGTTCAGTGCAGAGCCATCGCCAAAAGCAAATTGTTCTTGTACCAGTCCTTTTCCAAAAGAGCGGCGGCCAACAATAATTCCGCGTCCTAAATCCTGAATGGCTCCAGCTACAATTTCACTGGCTGATGCGGTATTTTCATTAATCAGTACAGCCAATTTGCCATTTTGAAAGGCGCCTGTGCCGGTGGAGAAATAATCGGTACGTGGCTCATGCTTGCCCTGTGTATACACGATGAGTTTGTTCTCGCCCAAAAATTGATCGGCCAGGCCGGTTGCTGCTGTAAAATAACCACCCCCGTTATCGCGCAGGTCAAGAATCAGTTTTTTCATGCCCTTTGCTTTTAGGTTATTGGCTGCAGCAGAAAAATCGTTGTCAGTATTGGCGCCAAACTTACTGATCCGAACATAACCAGTTTCGTTGTTAATCATATAGGCTGCATCAATACTGCTTACGTTTACTTTACCACGGGTAACCATAATGCGGTTACTTTGTGGCGCTCCCGGGTGTAAAAGCACTACGCTCACGCCAGTTCCAGATTTACCTTTAAAACGACCTGTAAGTTGATCTTTGGGTAGGTTTCGGCCACTTACTACTGCGGTATCGATACTCAGGATCTTATCGCCCAGTTTAATTCCCGCCTGGTATGCTGGTCCATCTTTAACCACACCGGTAACCATCATGGTATCGTTAAGCATGTAATATTCTATGCCTACGCCTTCAAAATTTCCTTCCAGGTTATCGGTCATATCTTGCGCATCAGTCGGAGGCAGGTAAACACTATGTGGATCGAGTTGATGTAGAACACTATCGATAGGTAAGTTTTGAAGCGAATCGGTATTGATGTCATCAACATAATTGCCGTTGATGATGTGTAAGATTTCGTTTAATTTTTCGTCGCTGTTATTGGCTAATTGAGGACTTTTTTTAACGCCAAAGCCTTGATCTTTAATGAATTTTAAGCCCAAAAACATCCCCACTATTAAAATTACAGAATAGCTTACAGCGATCAATATGTTGTTGCGGGTGTTTTTTTTCATTGGCGTTAACGCAAATTTATGAAAATTAGCGAGTTGATATATTTTTTAACCGCATTTTCATGTCTTTTGTTTATAATATTTAACATTAATTAATGCAATGAAGTGATTGGTTAAAATTTATGTCAGATTTTTTGAATGTATAGCGTAGTTTTTAAAAAGAATTTACCGAATTTTATCAAAATTAAATTTATGAATAGAGTTACCGAGCAAGAATCTAACTATGACCACATTGATCAGATGTCGGTGTTAGAAGTTTTGCAGGGCATTAATAACGAAGATAAAACGGTAGCGTTTGCAGTCGAAAAATCTTTGCCTCAAATCGAAAAATTAACATCGGCCATTGCCGGGCGAATGAAAAAGGGCGGCCGTCTCTTTTACATAGGTGCAGGTACAAGTGGTCGTTTAGGCGTGGTAGATGCTTCAGAATGCCCGCCTACTTATGGTGTTCCTTTTGATTGGGTTGTAGGGATTATTGCCGGCGGAGATACAGCGATTAGAAGAGCGGTAGAATTTGCTGAAGATGATGCCGAACAAGCCTGGAAAGATCTTAAGGAATTTGATATTAATGAAAAAGATTGTTTAGTTGGCCTGGCAGCGTCAGGTACTACGCCATATGTAATCGGTGGATTAAACACGGCACGTAAGCATGGTATTTTAACAGGCTGCATTGTTTGTAATGCAGGCGGACCTATTGCTGCAGAATCGGATTTTCCGGTTGAAGTGGTGGTTGGCCCTGAATTTATTACCGGCTCCACCCGCATGAAATCCGGTACGGCGCAGAAAATGGTATTAAATATGCTAAGCACTACTGTTATGGTTCAGCTGGGGCGTGTAGTTGGAAATAAAATGGTCGATATGCAGTTAACTAACCATAAGTTGGTCGATCGAGGTACACAAATGGTGGCCGACGAACTGAATATTGGTTATGATGAAGCCGCCGAGTTGTTAACCCGTTATGGAAGTGTGCGAAAAGCAGTTGAAGCAGGGCACTAAGAAATGAGAGAAGGATAGATTGAGTGAATGAAAGAATTAGTGAGTGATAGCATGTAAGAGTAGCATTAATCATTCCCTCATTCAAAACTCGCTCATTCAATAATTAGAAAATTATGCACGAAATTGAGCCTTATTATCAGTGGAGAGATGATTATATTTCGGCAGAAGATGAGCGTTCGCCATTTTACAATACCGAATATTCAGAACTTTACTTCGATAAGCAGATTTACAATTTTTTACTGCACCCACAATGGGATGAGTTTGGTTCGAATACGTTATACATGAAGGTGTTATATGCTGATTATGACCGCAGTTATGCCATTATCGAATTTATCGGCGAGTGGAATGATGCTATTAACAACGATATTATGCTGATGAAGCGCGATATTTTAGAGCTGATGATGGATGAAGGCATTAATAAGTTTATCCTAATCGGTGAAAATGTCCTGAATTTCCATGCCTCTGATGATAGTTATTACGAAGAATGGTTTCAGGAAGTAGAAGATGGCTGGATTGTTGGGGTGAATTTTCAGGATCATGTAATCACAGAGTTTAGGGATAATAACATCGATTATTACATTAACTTTGGTGGTGCATTTGATGACTTGCCCTGGCGAACATTAAAACCACTGCAGTTCTTTAAAAAAGTTGAAGAATTGCTGACAAAAAGATTAAACTAAATATTTATTTTTATATAGTTAAATACACAAAATTTAAAATGGAACAACAAAATTATCAATATCAGGACAACAGTGTTTTTGTACAGGAAAAATCTGTTTCTAAAAAATTCTTTGCAAACGTTTTCTTATGGATGTTTGTGGCGTTGAGTTTATCAACTGTAGCAGCTTATTTATTTGGCACCAATGAGCAGTTAATGCAATACCTTTTAAATATTAATCCAGCAACTGGTAAAGTGAGCATGTCGATTTTCGGTTATGTAGCGATGTTCGCACCACTCGGATTGGTTTTATTAATGGGATTCGGTTTAAGCAGATTATCATTGCCAGCATTAATTGGCGTTTTTGTCCTTTATTCATTATTGACTGGAGTGAGTTTAAGTTTTATCTTGTTAACCTATACTTCAGGTTCAGTAGTGAGCTGTTTTGCAGGAGCTGCCGGAATATTTGGAATTATGGCATTCATGGGCTACACCACCAATATTGATCTAAGTAAATTTGGGCCGATTTTAATGGTTGGCGTAATTGGTTTAGTGATTGCCAGTGTAATTAATATGTTTGTTCAAAGCGAACAATTCAGTTTGTTTATGGCATTTATTGGTATTGCAATATTTACGGCATTAACAGCCTATGATGTACAAAAAATAAAAAGAATTGGGGAAGGGATCGAAGCTAGCGGCGAACAGGTTCTTCAGATTGAATCTAAAAAAATGGCAATTGTAGCAGCGTTGTCTTTATACCTGGATTTCTTAAATATCTTCCTTTTCTTACTTCGTATTTTCGGAAGCAGAAAGTAATCACTAACAGAACAATATTCTTAAGGCTGCGCAGTTTTGCGCGGCCTTTGTAATTTTATTTGGCAGCAAGGCGATAAATTTTGGAATTGATGTTGCTTTGTTGCATTTTTGTATGCTTATTAAGAAAGACGGAGGGATTAGACCCAACGAAGTCTTAGCAACCTGTAACCATACAAGGTGCTAAATTCTATTCTGCAAATAGCAGAAACAGATAAGTTTAGGATTACGATTCACGTACCAACTTTTTAAATAAGCTATTTAAGTATCAGGTATAAAGTATCAAGTATCAATCAAATCTGGTTAGGTACTATGCTTATTATCTGCGGTTAGGACGCATATCAGGAATCTTGATACTTGCTACTAACCACTTGCTACTATAACAAATGAGCATAAGAGAAGAATTAGAAAAACGTATTTTGGTGATTGACGGTGCAATGGGCACCATGATTCAGCGATATACCTTAACCGAAGAAGATTTTAGAGGGGAACGATTTAAAAACCATCCCTGTGATGTAAAAGGCAATAACGATTTGCTCAACATCACACGTCCGGATATTATTAAAACAATACACTTGGAGTACCTGGCCGCTGGTGCCGATATTATTGAGACTAATACATTCAGTACGCAGCGCATTTCCATGGCCGATTACCAGATGGAAGACCTTTCTTACGAAATGAGTTTTGAAGGTGCACGCGTGGCAAAAGAAGCTGTTAACGAGTTCATGGCTGCAAATCCAGACCGTAAATGTTTTGTTGCCGGTGCCATTGGCCCAACTAACCGCACCCTTTCCATGTCACCAAATGTTAACGATCCTGGTTTTAGGGCAGTTTATTTCGATGAGTTGGAAGCAGCTTATTATGAACAGGTACGTGGTTTAGTAGATGGTGGTTCTGATGTATTATTAATCGAAACCATTTTCGATACCTTGAATGCTAAAGTGGCTATTGTAGCCATTAAAAAATACGAAGAAGTAATTGGGCGTAAACTGGAGATCATGATTTCTGGTACCATTACCGATGCTTCCGGTAGAACACTTTCGGGGCAAACTGCCGAAGCTTTTTTGAACTCTGTAATGCATGCAAAACCATTAAGTATCGGTTTTAACTGTGCTTTAGGTGCCAAAGAAATGCGTCCGCACATTGAAGAGTTAGCGGCAAAAGCAGGCTGCTATGTTTCCGCCTATCCAAATGCGGGTTTGCCAAATGAGTTTGGTGCTTACGATGAGCAGCCGCATGAAACCGCACATCTGGTTGATGACTTTATTGCTTCCGGTTTTGTGAATATAGTAGGAGGTTGTTGTGGCACCACGCCAGATCATATTGGCTGTATTGCTAAAAATGCCCGAAAAGCTGAGCCCCGTAAAATACCGGTTCTTGAACCATACATGCGTTTAAGCGGATTGGAGCCTGTAACCATCACCCCAGATAGTATTTTTGTAAATATTGGTGAAAGAACCAATATTACCGGATCTCCAAAATTCTCCAAACTGATTTTGGGTGGCGATTATGAAGCCGCATTAGCCGTTGCTTTGCAGCAAGTTGAAGGCGGTGCACAGGTAATCGACGTAAACATGGATGAAGGGATGCTGGATTCGGAAGCGGCAATGACCAAATTCTTAAACCTTATTGCGTCTGAACCAGATATTGCCAAATTGCCGATCATGGTCGATTCATCTAAATGGTCGGTTATTGAAAATGGCTTAAAATGTTTGCAGGGAAAAGGAATTGTAAACTCGATTTCCTTAAAAGAAGGAGAAGATAAATTCCGCGAAAGTGCCCGCAAAATTATGCAATACGGCGCCGCGGTTGTGGTAATGGCTTTTGATGAGCAGGGACAGGCCGATAATTACGAGCGTAGAAAGGAAATCTGTAAAAGAAGTTATGATATTTTGGTACACGAAATTGGTTTCCCGCCAGAGGATATTATTTTCGACCCAAATATCTTGACCGTTGCAACCGGATTGGAAGAGCATAATAATTATGCCGTCGATTTTATAAATGCCACCCGTTGGATCAAAGAAAACCTGCCTCATGCGAAAGTGAGTGGTGGGGTTTCTAATATTTCATTCTCTTTCAGGGGAAATAATACTGTCCGCGAAGCAATGCACTCCGCATTTCTTTATCATGCCATTCAGGCCGGTTTAGATATGGGGATCGTAAACGCTGGAATGTTGGAGGTTTATCAGGAAATTCCACCCGAATTATTAGAAAGGGTAGAGGATGTGCTTTTAAACCGAAGAGACGATGCCACGGAGCGATTGGTAGAATATGCCGATACCGTAAAATCAAAAGGTAAAGAGGTGGTTAAAGATGAAGAGTGGAGAAAAGGCCCTGTTGAAGAAAGATTATCCCACTCTTTAGTAAAGGGAATTGTGGAGTACCTGGACGATGATGTGGAAGAAGCCAGACAAAAATATGCCCGGCCGATTCAGGTAATCGAAGGACCATTAATGGACGGAATGAATATTGTCGGTGATCTTTTTGGTGCCGGAAAAATGTTCTTGCCCCAAGTGGTAAAATCGGCAAGGGTAATGAAAAAAGCGGTGGCCTATTTATTGCCGTTTATCGAACAGGAAAAACTGGATAATCCTGATCAGGATCAGAGTTCATCTGCGGGAAGGGTCTTAATGGCCACCGTGAAAGGCGATGTGCACGATATTGGTAAAAACATTGTGGGTGTGGTATTGGCTTGTAATAACTTCGAGATTGTTGATATGGGTGTGATGGTTCCGGCACAGGAAATCATCAAAAAAGCCAAAGAAATAAAAGCTGATATTATTGGTTTAAGTGGATTGATTACACCATCATTGGATGAAATGGTTCACTTTGCAAAAGAAATGGAGCGCGAAGGTTTTACCATTCCATTAATTATCGGTGGAGCTACTACTTCAAGGATACACGCTGCAGTAAAAGTAGCACCGAATTATTCAGGTCCTGCCATCCATGTACTGGATGCTTCCAGAAGTGTTACCGTTTGTAGTACTTTAATGAATCCTGATACGAGAGATGAATATATTGCAGGAATTAGAGCCGAGTACGATAAAGCCCGCGAAGCACATTTAAATAAGCGATCTGATAAGCGTTTTAAAACGTTGGAAGAAGCCCGAAATAATAAGTTTAAGATCGATTTTCAACCCAACTTACCTGTTCCGGAATTTACAGGTACAAGGGTTTTTGATAATTATCCATTAGAAGAACTGGTTCCCTATATCGATTGGACGCCATTTTTCCATACCTGGGAGCTACGCGGAAGTTATCCGAAAATTTTCGATGATAAAAATGTTGGTGATGAAGCAAAGAAACTTTTTGATGATGCACAGACTTTATTAAAACGCATCCTCGACGAAAAACTATTAACAGCAAGAGCAGTAATCGGCTTTTGGCCGGCAAATGCGGTAGGAGACGATATTGTTTTGGATGTAAGAGGTAAAATGGAAAATGGAAGTGAAGACCCATCATCCATCTTACATCAACCATCTTCCGTTACGATTCACACTCTTCGCCAGCAGGCCGAAAAAGTAGATGGGCAGCCTTATTATGCTTTATCTGATTTCATTGCACCGAAAGAAAGTGGTATTCAGGATTATTTTGGTGGTTTTGCTGTAACTGCTGGTATCGGGATTGATGAACTGGTAAATGAGTTCGAATCCAATTACGATGATTATAACAGTATCATGGCTAAAGCACTGGCCGATCGTTTAGCTGAAGCATTCGCTGAGCGGATGCACGAACGTGTGCGTAAAGAATACTGGGGTTATGCACAGGATGAAAACCTGAGCAATCAGGAACTGATAAAAGAAGAATACGCAGGTATCCGTCCGGCGCCAGGTTATCCTGCCTGCCCTGAGCATACCGAAAAAGGCACTTTGTTCCAATTGCTTGATGCAGAGAATAAAATCGGATTACACTTAACAGAAAGTTATGCCATGTATCCGACAGCTGCGGTAAGTGGATTTTATTTCGCACATCCGGATTCGAGGTATTTTGGATTGGGAAAAATTACCAAAGATCAGATTGAAGATTACGCCATCAGAAAGAATATGCCAATTGAAGAAGTGGAGCGGTGGTTAAGTCCAAATTTAGCATATTAGCCCCGGCCCATTAAGGGGAGGGAATTACATACAAATTAAATTTAAGGCCCCTTTAGGGGTTGGGGTATGAAGATTACAGACCATATAAAAAACGCAAAGGGTAAAACCTTGTTCTCTTTTGAATTATTGCCACCTGTTAAAGGGCAAAGCATACAATGGATTTATGATGCCATAGAGCCACTATTGGAGTTTAATCCTCCTTTTGTTGATGTAACCTCGCTCCGCGAGGATTACATTTATAAAGAACAGGCAAATGGTTTGCTACAAAAGGTATCTTATCGTAAACGTCCGGGTACCATTGCCATTTGTGCAGCCATTATCCATAAATATAAAGTTGATGCCGTTCCGCATCTTATTTGCGGTGGATTTACCAAAGAAGAAACCGAAAATGCATTGATCGATCTACAGTTTTTGGGGATTGATAACGTTTTGGCTTTGCGTGGCGATGCCCGTAAGGCAGATGGGAATTTTGTACCAACTCCAGGCGGACATTGTTACGCTACTGACCTGATCGAGCACATCAAGAACCATAACGAAGGTAAATTTCTGCACGAAGATGTAGAAACTTTTAAAAGTGATTTTTGTATCGGTGTCGCTGGTTATCCGGAAAAACATTTTGAGGCCCCTAATATGAGCACGGATTTCAAATACCTTAAAAAGAAGGTAGAGGCAGGTGCGGAGTTTATCGTAACGCAAATGTTCTTCGACAACCAGAAGTATTTCGATTTTGTAAAGAAATGCAGGGAAAACGATATTAACATTCCGATTATTCCTGGATTAAAGCCGATTAGCACCTTATCGCAGTTAAATGTGTTACCTAAGATTTTTCACATCGATTTACCTGATGAATTAACCGATGCGCTATCTCACGCTAAAAACAATAATGAGGCAAAAGAAATTGGTACGGAAGCGATGATCAAACAGTGTAAAGAACTGATCGATTTCGGTGCTCCGGTGCTTCACTTTTATACGATGGGCCGCCCTGAGCAAACCAAAAAGATCGCGAAAGCTATTTTTTAATAAAAGACCACGCAGTTTTCTAAAACCTGCATGGTCTGATCCAAACCATAATTGGAAGCTAGCCTTGTTCTCGTAAACTTGTGGATAGTATCTGGCCAATATTTCAAATTCTTACAGAACTTTAACCTTAAAATTATTGTTTTAAAGCTGAGCAGCTTTATATTTGTGACAATGAAATTGAATGCTTTTAAATATGTGGTCGTTATCTGTGTTACTTTAGCCTTGTTTTTTAAGGTAAGTAATATGATCTCTTATTTAAGCTATTCTACCGATAATGTTGAAGTTTTATCTACAAACGATGACGCGACAGAGAAGGAAGAAAAGAAAGTAGAAACCGAATATGTAGTACAACAGATTGTGTTTCATGAAACGTTATATTTTCCGCTTCAAACTTCAAAAAAGATACTCATTCCTGGTCATTTTTTCCAGTTGGCATACTTCCCTGAAGTTCTAACTCCACCACCCTCCGTATAAACATATTTTGGTGTTTATTTTTTCTGCAAGTCCTGTGGAATAAAGAGTCTATTTTAAAATTTCAAAATTAATATATATGAAACGAGCAATTTCATTTGCAGTGTTATTAGTTGCTGCTTCTTTAAAAATCAGTGCACAGGAAGTTGTGCAAAATAATGTTAAGCCGGTAGAAAATGCCCTTATTCAGGTGACCAAGTTGCAGCCGGTAAGTTTTAATTACGATAAAGCCTGGGCCGAAAAACTAAAGCTATCTGCCAAACCACAGTATGGTTTTGTAGGCGCTGAAGCTAAAGACGCTTTTCCTGAAATTGTTTCTGTACAGGCAAAAAGTTATGCATCAGGCAAAAATGCATTTAAAAATGCTACTATTACCAAGGTAGATTACGAGAGTTTAGTTCCGCTTTTGGTAGCCAGTATTAAGGAGCAACAGCAACAGATTGAAGCACTTCAGCGGGAGCTGAAAAGGCTAAAATCACAACAAAGTGCTAAATAATAAGGAATCCCGATGAAAATCGGGATTTTTTTATTTCAAGTTGATCCAGATTTGTAATCTGGTTTTAGGTAAATTGAATAGGTTTTTTTAAGGAGGATCCTTAGCTCAAAGGACGAAATTACAAATCCCGACTAACCATATATTTGTTTTCGGGTGTTGGTCCGGATTTGTAATCCGGACTGATTGCACACCAGATTTATAAACTTCTAATCATAAATAAAGAACCTCCAATAATCCTAAATCGCCAGCATAGTTTACAGCCGAACTATAGTTATAATGTTCTGCTTCCAAAACAATTCCCGACTCAATGGGATTATTATGAATATAATCTAATTTTTGATCTTTAAATTCATTTGAATATAAAGCAATTGGATGGAAGCCATCCTGTCAAAATTTATATTCTTTGTTTTTGATATTGATTCGGGCAGCAAATGAAAACTTATCTAAGAGCCATTCTCTACTTTCATTAATTTCTCCAATCGTTTTTATTATCTTTTTAGAGGTGAATTTTTTAAAATCCCTGATAATGTCCGAAAGTTTGTAATTTTCTTTAGCACTAACAATCATGTGTAAGTGGCTTGGCATTAAACACCATGCATGAATAATTAACCCCTTATTAGATTGACAGTATTTAAGACTTTCAATAATAACTTCTTCAAGTTCTTTCCATGTAAAAACATCAATCCATCCAATTACTGTTGTAGTGATGAAGTAAATGTCGTTTTGATCAGTTATGGAATATTTGAAAGCCATTGTCAATACCTATTTGCCTGTAATGATAAGGATTACAAATCCTTAGTTCAAAAGTCGGGATTACAAATCCCGACTAACACTAAATACTTTATATTACCCTTTAAGCAAATAACTTTTAAATCCTTCAAAATCCACAGCTAAATGATCAGCGTGTTTAGGTTTACTTTCTAAAGCTTTTACCTGCTCCGGGATTTCGATTTTAGCCGCAATATCTGCCGGAAAAATATCCGGGAATTTACAGGCGTGTGCAGTAGATAAGAAAACTGCGGCACTTTCATCTGTTGGGTTTTCGCTTCTGTATTTTTCAATTGCCAAATACGCAATCGCTGTATGCGGACAGGCAACATAATTTAGTTTACTGTCAAGTTCTTTAATACCTGCTAGTGTTTCATCATCAGTAAAACGATAAGCTGTAACCACATTTTTAACCGCTTCTATATCCTGATCAAAAAGGTCCATAATGCGGACCCAATTACTTGGCGCACCAACATCCATCGCATTCGAATAGGTTTGTGTTGATGGTTTGGTTTCGTAAAAACCACTTTCTAAAAAGCGTGGAACGGTATCGTTAACATTAGTAGCTGCAATAAATTGTTTAACCGGCAATCCTAATTTATAGGCCAGTAAACCTGCACCAATATTTCCGAAATTTCCACTGGGCACCGAAAATACGATATCTTTAAAACCTTGCTTTTTCAGTTGGGCGTAAGTATTGAAATAATAAAATGTTTGCGGAATTAATCTCGAAATGTTAATTGAATTGGCCGAAGTCAACCTGAATTTCGCATTCAGTTCATCATCTGCAAAAGCCTGTTTTACCAAAGCCTGGCAATCATCGAAAGTACCTTTAACCTCAACTGCCCTGATATTTTCGCCATTCGTAGTTAACTGCAGTTCTTGTATAGGGCTCACTTTTCCTTCTGGATAAAGAATCGTTACCCTGGTGTTAGGTACGCCCAGGAAACCCAAAGCCACTGCGCCGCCAGTATCACCCGAAGTAGCAACTAACACATCTAGCAGCTGTTCGCCATCTTTCAAAAAATAAGCCATCACACGGCTCATAAAACGGGCACCAAAATCTTTAAAAGCTAAAGATGGACCATGGAATAATTCGAGTACAAAGGTTTTATCATCCAATTTAACTGCAGGAGCTTCAAAATTAATGGCATCATCAATTAAAGCCTTTAAATCTTCGGCCGGAATTTCATCTTTTAATAGTGTTGAAGCTACTTTGTAAGCAATTTCCGGTAAAGAATATTTTTCAATATTTTCGATAAAATCGGCATCAAGCTGCGGGATTTCTACAGGCATGTATAAACCTTTATCTTGCGGCATGCTATTAAAAACGGCTTCTTTAAAAGAAACGCGTAAATCTTTATTGTTGGTTGAGTATAGTTTCATTGTTTAGAATGGATGAGGTAAGATGGATGATGGGAAATGTGGTTTACATCATCCATCTCCCATTTTACATATTTACATAACTTTCGGTCCTTCCGCATTAACCGGAGAAACAAAAGCTTTGCTGTTAATATTTATTTTATGTAAGTGTTGCTGTTGCGATTTGGTTATTTTTCTGGCTGTTTCTTCATCTTTGGTCAATGCGAAAACAGAAGGACCAGAACCTGAAATTCCGAAACCGATTGCGCCGTTTTCCATCGCCAGTTTTCTCATTTCTTCAAATCCGGGGATCAGGATTGAGCGGGTAGGTTCTACCAGGACATCTTTCATGCTTCTTCCAATTAAGTCGAAATCATTCATGAACAATCCACTTACTAATCCGGCAACATTTCCCCATTGGGTAACCGCATCCTTTAGGGCAACCTTACTGCGGATCATCTGGCGTGCATCTTTCGTCGGTACATCAACTTCCGGGTAAACAATTGCCGCATACATTCCGGCAGGAGTTGGTAAAGAAATTACATCAAGCGGTTCGTAACTTCTTACCAGAACAAAACCGCCTAATAATGCAGGGGCTACATTATCGGCATGGCCGTAACCACAGGCAAGTTCTTCACCTTTCATCGCAAAGGGAACTAATTCAGTAGGTGTTAATAAATCGCCCATTAATTTATTAATGGCGAACAAACCTGCTACTGTACTGGCTGAGCTTGAGCCCAGTCCACTACCAATAGGCATTTTTTTGTGCAGTTCAATTTCTACACCAACATCTAAACGGTTAATGTGCTGCAGGTAATGCTGAACACTTGCACTAACTGTATTTTTAGCGGCATCTAGAGGCAGGCGGCCATCATCACCGGTAATTTTTTTGATCACCACTCCGGGTGTGTCGGTAAAACGCATCTCAACTTCATCGCCCGGTTCGTTTACGGCAAAACCCAGTACGTCGAAACCGCACACTACATTTGCAACCGTTGCCGGAGCGAAAACTTTTATACTATTTTTCATTATTAATTGGCTTAGCTCGTGTTAAGCAGTTATTTGGTTTAAATGATATTTTAAATGCACAACATAATCTTCAATAAAATAAGAAAGTGTGTGAAGTTCTGATTTTCCTTTTCCGGTATCGCAGTTATTCTGAAGCTTTTCTTCCGGGATGTTTTCAATTACCCGGCTAATCTGATTATTCAACAACTTCCAAAGCATTTTAACATCGGCGATAGCTGTCTCCTGATACTTTTGATAAAGTACCCATTCATCCTGATGATAAACAATTTTAACGCCTTGCTCATACTGACCAATAATTAACCGACGGATATTATTCGATGCACTATCGATCAAATGACCTAATAATTCTTTTTTAGACCATTTTGAGGGGTGTGGTTTATCATTCCATGCTTCTTCCGTGAGGTTTTCAAAATCAATCATTGACTGATCAACCAGTTTTTGTATTTCATCTTTATATGCTAAAACCGGATTCATTGTACTAGTTGTTTAAAGTACCTACGTTAATGATATCGGCAAAAACACCGGCGGCGGTAACTTCAGCACCAGCACCTGGACCTTTTACCACCAACGGGCGTGATTTGTACCGATCTGTAGTGAAAGAGATAATATTATCACTTCCCGATAGCATATAAAAAGGATGAGTATCATCCACCATTTGCAGGCTGATTTCTACATTGCCACCTTCCAGTTTACCGATATAGCGTAAAACCTTTCCTTCATTGGCTGCAGTATTCTTTAGATTTTCGAAATAAGCAGCGTTCGCTTGCAATTCAGAATAGAAATCCTCTACAGAATTTGCATTTAAACAGGCTTCAGGTAAAATGTTATCGATTTTCACATCGCTGGCTTCCAATGGATAACCTGCATCGCGTGCCAGGATCAACATCTTACGCATAAAATCTTTTCCGTTTAGGTCGTCACGTGGATCTGGCTCAGTATACCCTAGCTCCTGTGCTTCTTTTACCGTTTCGTAAAAACCGGCTTCACCCTTAAAATTATTGAAGATGTATGAAATGGTTCCTGATAAAATAGCCTCAATCCGGGCAACTTTATCGCCGCTCATCATTAATTCTTTTAGCGTGCGTATAATAGGTAAACCAGCACCAACATTGGTTTCATAATAAAAATCGACACCAAATTTACGGGCGGTATCTTTGAATGATTTATATTGAGCATAATCTGCCGAATTTCCTTTTTTATTGCAGGTTACTACTGAAATGCTGCTTTCGAATATACCCTGATAAAATTCAATTGGCGATTCTGCTGCGGTGTTATCGACAAAAACACAGTTGGGTAAATTTAAAGCTTTCATTTTGGCTACAAAACCGGCTAACTCTGCTTTTTCACCATTCATATCTAGTTCAGTTTCCCAATTTTCGAGGGATAAGCCGTCTGCACTAAAGATCATCTTTCTTGTATTGCTAATGCCTGCAACCTTAACCTGTAAATCATTATTGGCTGCCAGGAAAGGCATTTGCTCCTTCAGTTGATTAAATAAGGTTTTACCAATGTTTCCTGTGCCCAGGCAGAAAACATTTAATGTTCTTTTCAGGTCGGTAAAAAAGGCGTCGTGTACCGCATTAACCGCTTTCGATAAATCATCTTTGCTGATGATTACTGAAATATTATATTCAGATGAGCCTTGTGCAATAGCCCTTACGTTGATACCATTACGCCCTAATGCATTGAATAAACGACCGCTCATGCCTGGCGTACGTTTCATGTTTTCACCTACAATAGCCAATACAGCTAAATTATTTTCAACTTCTGGTAGTTCCAGTTTTTTAGCATCCAGTTCCAGCTCGAATTCTTTTTTGATCAGGGAAATGGCTTGCGAAGCGTCTGTTGGTTTAACCGCGAAAGTAATGCTATGCTCTGATGAAGATTGTGTAATCAATACCACATTGATTTGTTCGCGCGAAAGTAGTGAGAATAATCTTCCGCTAAAACCTGCCTTACCCACCATGCCACTTCCGGTTAGGTTGATAATGCTGATCTGATCAATAGAAGAAATTCCTTTTATAGGTAGGTTTGAAGTTTTTACATCACTTTTAATATAGGTGCCTGCAAAATCCGGTTCGAAAGTATTTTTAATCACAATCGGGATTTTTTTCATAAAAGCAGGAATCATGGTGGGCGGATAAATCACTTTTGCACCAAAATAACTCAGTTCCATGGCTTCTGTATAGCTTAGCTCTGGCAAAGAGAAGGCTTTTTTTACGATCCTCGGATCAGCCGTCATCATACCATTTACATCCGTCCAGATTTCTATTTCCGTTGCATTTAAGGCTGCTCCCCAAACGGCTGCTGTATAATCAGAACCCCCGCGACCTAATGTAGTTACCCTACCTGCCGCATTACTGGCAATAAAACCGGTTACAAAAAGTACCTTATCCTTATTTTCCTGATAAAAATTGTTGATCAGCATTTCAGTCAATTCAGTATCTACTTTGGCCTGACCGAAGTTGTTGTCGGTTTTAATCAATTCAGAACCATTTACATAAAGCGCATCGCCAAAATTTTGAGATGCAATATGACTGATCATAAAAGTAGAACAACGTTCGCCGTAACTTAAAATCTGGTCTTTGGTCTGCAAGCTCAGTTCACGCAGATTGGTCACTGCCTGTAGCAGATCTTCCAGTTCGTTAAAAAAGATCTTTAATCGCGTAAATACAGGGTTCTGTGCCGCCGCAGGCAAAAGCGATCGGATTACCGCAAAGTGTTTTGCTTCAATTTCTTTTAAATGGGCATCGTAATCTTCACCCCGTTCGGCCATTTCGGCCATATCGGTAAGCAAATTGGTTACGCCGCTCATTGCCGATAATACAACTACCGGGCTGTTCTTCTGTTTTTCTTCGCCAACCAGGCGTAAGAGGGTCTTAATGTTCTCGGCCGAACCTACGGATGTGCCGCCGAATTTGAGTACTTTCATTAGTTTATATTGGGTTTAACTGTTTGTTACTGCACCGATCTGTGGTTTAAAATGCTCTTTTGTACAGGTTTCATTCAGCATGGTTTAAAAAAAAAGCGTCCCGACTTTCATCGGGACGCTCTCTGTGTTTTATATTTTTTCAATTTACAACAAATTAGCCCCGCTGGTTTATACCGGTGGTAATAATAATCGTTGTAATAATCGAAGTGTTAAAATTCATCTTGTCTTTGTGTACTTTGTACACCGTAAAGTAGAAGATTATTTTTTTAAAATGCAAATGTTTTTTCAATTTTATTTCGAAATTTCTATTAAAACGTTTAATTAGATAAAATAGCGGCATTTTCTGAACCCGAAACCAGTATTGTTTTTACTGCGATGGCTCCAACTCCCCTCCTTTTTCCAAGGGGGGGTGCCCGTAGGGCGGGGTGGTTGATCAGTAAATTTTAATCATTAGAAAATATGCTGTAGTACTTCTTTAGATAGTGCAACCCTGCTAACCGCTTTAGTCCCGATGGTGGTGCTGTTTTGTTGTTGGTGAGATCGGGAGCTGCCGCTTTTATCAGGTTTATTTAATGCGGGTTGGTGCTACTATTGAAGTGCGTTGCCTTTCCGGCGTCTAATTATTCCCTTCCTTTTTCCAAGGAGGCTGCCCGTAGGACGGGTGGTAAATTGATATTTTTTACCTAAGAACTTCAGTTCGGTTAATATTTATTTATACTGACCAATTTTAAGCCTGTGAAACTAGCGCGATCGTCATGCTGAATTTATTTTACAAGTAGAAATTGTGTTTTCAATTGTCTTGTAGCTACTACGTGGTCAGCATCTTTTCTGCTAGATAGACCCTGAAATAAATTCAGGGTGACGGCTATGAGCGAAAAATGTCTGCAGTATACCTTTAATGGAATATTAATAATCGAATTGAGGTAAGAAGCATAACTTATATTCAATCCCTTATAAGTAGGTATGTATTCAGAAGAATTCAAATAGTAAAACCATTTACCAAATTTAACTTAGTGTATTTATTTAAAATTTTTTATGATCAAAAATTATTTTTAATATGTTGTAAATGAGATATTTAAATCATAGTGTATTTGCTACAATATGTAAAAAATTATGTTTTAAAACTCGTTTTTGTGCAATATAAGTCTTTACCTTTGCTCCACTAACTAACTTATTGTTATGAGCAAAAAGAAACTGCAAACGCCAGATTTAAGCTATTTAAATCTAGGCGAGAACATTGCTGTAAAGTACCAGTTGTCTCCAAAAGAGTTGATTGATGAAGCATTATTAAATAAAGAAGGTACAATGGCAGCGTCGGGAGCGCTGGCCATTGATACCGGTAAATTTACCGGACGTTCGCCAAAAGACAGGTTTATCGTGTGCGACGAGGTAACCGAAAACCAGGTTTGGTGGGGTGATGTAAACATTAGAATCAGTCCTGAAAAATTCGACCAGTTATTCAATAAGCTGACCAATTACCTTGAAGACAAAAAAATCTATGTGCGTGATGCTTCGGCGTGTGCTGATCCGGATTATGCAATATCCATCCGCGTAATTACTGAAACAGCATATCAGAATCTTTTTGCTCACAATTTATTCATCCGTCCTGATGAAGATGCTTTAACAGGCAGTCCAGAGTGGACGATTATTGCCGCTCCGTGCTTTCTGGCCAATCCTGCTGTTGATGGAACCCGTCAGGAAAATTTCTCCATCATCAATTTCACTAAAAAAATGATTTTGATCGGTGGAACCGGTTATACAGGCGAAATTAAAAAGGGAATCTTCTCCGTGCTGAATTTCATTCTTCCAGTATATAAGAATACACTTTCCATGCACTGTTCTGCAAATGTGGGGAGAGATGGAGATACTGCCATCTTCTTTGGCTTGTCTGGAACGGGTAAAACCACTTTGTCTGCCGATCCCGAACGTGGTTTAATCGGAGATGATGAGCATGGCTGGGGTAACGTTTCCGTATTCAACTTTGAGGGCGGCTGTTATGCTAAATGTGTTGATTTAACAGAAGAAAAAGAACCTCAGATTTTTAAGGCCATTAAATTTGGCTCATTATTAGAAAATATCAACTTTTTCCCAGGAACAAAAGATGTTGATTACTCCAATATCGATAAAACAGAAAATACGCGTGTAGCTTATCCAATAGATTATATTGATAATGCTATCCTGCCCTCTGTTGCCGCAGTGCCGAAAAATATTTTTTTCTTAACTGCTGATGCATTTGGTGTATTGCCTCCAATATCAAAATTAAACGTAGAGCAGGCCATGTTTCACTTTATGAGTGGCTATACAGCAAAGGTAGCAGGAACTGAAACCGGGGTAACAGAACCTCAGTTAACGTTTTCGGCTTGCTTCGGAAAAGCTTTTCTTCCATTGCATCCTTCAAAATACGCTGCTTTACTCGGCGAGAAAATGAAAAAGCACCAGGTAAACGTTTGGCTGGTAAATACAGGATGGAGTGGGGGAGCTTATGGTGTTGGTAAAAGGATGAAATTAAGTTATACCCGGGCAATGATCAAAGCTGCATTAAACGGAGATTTAAATCACCACCATTATAAACAACATCATGTGTTTAAATTAATGATGCCCTTAATTTGTCCGGGTGTGCCAGATAATATTTTAGACCCTTCTAAAACATGGGGTAATCAGGAAGAATATTTTTTAAAAGCTTATCAACTGGCAGACGCCTTCTCAGAAAATTTTAAGCAGTTTGAACTGACAAAAGTACCAAAAAGCAGACACGAAGCGTTAAAATTATGTTAAATGCACTTTAAAATGCATTTTTTGAACGAAAAATTTGCAATTCGATTTTTTTTTAGTTTTTATTGTGAAAGAATTGCCTCGGCTGGGGCAATTTTTTTGTTATACACCTATGGTGAATTACCGAAACAAAATTCTAAGTAACGATTTAATTGCTTATTGATTTATTAATTTGTAATTTAAAATCAATTTATAAATTTGTTTTTCGCAACAATTTCGGATATGAAACGTTGAGTGTTGTACAAAAGAAAAAAAACAGCTAAAAATTAAAAACAAGAACTAAAACTAAAATTTCAAAAAAAATGGCAAACGCACCAAAACCAACAACTGTTAAAAAAGAGAGCTCTTCTAGTGCTTCAAATGTATTTGCAACATTCGTTATTCCAATTTGTATTATCATTGGATTCTGTGTTTGGAGATTCGTATTCGGAGAAGGAAGTAACTTTATCGATGGTGACAGAGAGAAATTACCATTACCTGGTAACTATCTTGGAACAGCTTACAAAGGAGGCCCTATCGTAGCAATCTTAGTTGGATTACTATTAGTGGTAATTGTATTCTCTATCGAACGTTTCATCGTTATTGGTAAAGCAAGTGGAAAATCTAGCTTAGATACTTTCATCCGCAAAGTACAAGGTTTATTAAGCGCAGGTAACATCGAAGCTGCAAAAGCTGAGTGTGATAAACAACAAGGTTCAGTTGCTAACGTAATTAAATCTGGTTTGAAAAAATACAGCGAAGTTGAAGCTGATACCAACATGGATGTTGAGCAATCAATTGTTGCCATCCAAAAAGAGGTTGAAGAAGCTACAGCTTTAGAAATGCCAATGTTAGAGCAAAACTTAACCGTAATTGCAACTTTGGTATCAATCGGTACATTGGTAGGTTTATTGGGTACAGTAACAGGTATGATCCGTGCATTCGCCGGTTTAGCAAACTCTGGTGCTCCAGATCAGTCAGCGTTAGCGGTAGGTATCTCTGAGGCGTTGATCAATACTGCAACAGGTATCTTGGTATCTACTGTGGCAATTATCATGTACAATATATTAACTTCTAAAATTGACAAGTTAACTTACGCAATCGATGAGGCTGGTTTCAGCATCGTTCAAACATACGCTAGTTCGCATAAATAAGAATTTTGAAAAAATTTTTACCGGCTTTATGGAAAACCGGAAAAAAGATCATCATTATTAAAAACTAGTAAAAAATATTATGCCTAGAATTAAAGTTAAAAGAACAAGTACAGTAACAGATATGACGGCCATGTGTGATGTGGCATCATTGTTACTTACTTTCTTCATCTTAACTGCTACAGCGAGGCAACCAGAACCACTAGCCGTTTCTACACCTTCCTCAACGTATGAGTTTAAGGTACCAGTAGAAAACAATGCGATTTTAACCATTGGGCAGGGGAAAGTTTTCTTTGAAGTAGCAGGGGTCAAAGTAAGAGCGAAAACATTAGAACTAATGGGCGAACAGTACAAAATATCGTTCACTCCGTTAGAAGTACAACGCTTTTCTTCGATAGGAAGTTTCGGTGTTCCGATCCAGAGTTTAAAATCTCTTATTGCCTTGAATGGAGCTGATCGTATGAAACCAGGGGTTCAACCTGGAATACCTTCAGATTCGACTGACAATCAGTTGAACGCATGGGTGTTAAATGCCCGTAGAGCAACTAAAGAGATTAATAATCAGGATATGCGTATCAGTATTAAAGGTGATGCCAAAGAAGAATATCCGGTAGTTAAAAAGATTATTGATGTACTTCAGAAACAAAGTGTAAACAAGTTTTTATTGGTTACCAACTCTGAAGCTAAAAAGAAATAAGAAATGGCAGAATTAAACACAGGCGGGAAGAAAGCCACCCCAAGGGTTGATATGACTCCGATGGTGGATCTAATGTTTCTTTTGGTAACATTCTTTATCTTAACAACAGTAATCTCTACGCCACAAGCGATGGATATTGCAAAGCCGGATAAAAACGAAAAGTTACCTGAGAACAGATTGGAACTGAAAGCAAGTAAAACAATGACTATTTTATTAGGTAAAAGCAATAAAGTAGCATGGTACATGGGAGTAGCTGGCGAAAGTGCACCAACTATAGAATCTGGTTCACAAATCGAAGATGCTATTGTTAAAAATAGAAAAGCAGCTGATGCCTCAGGCGTTGCTGGAGACTTTGTTGTACTGGTAAAACCAACATCAGGTTCTACATTCCAAAACTTTGTAGATATGATGGATGAGTTGGAAATTCTTAAAGTTAAGGTTCGTCAGATCGACGATGATAACATCCTTGACAATGAGAAGCAGTTCATGAAAGAAAAAGGAATTTTATAATCAGTAAAACCAATTTTATGTCGAAGTTAGATATATTCAGAAAAGAATGGCTTGAAGTGGTTTTTGCAGATAAAAACAAAAACTATGGTGCGTACCAATTGCGTAAAAGTAATGGTGCAAATACCACCAAAGCCTTAATTATTGGATCTATTATCTTCCTTGTATTATTTTTCTCTCCAAAAATCTATAGCCTGATTAAAGGTTCAATGGATCAACAGGAAGATCAGGTAAAAGCACAGGAAGTAATTTTAGCTCCACCACCACCGGTAAACCCGGAAACACCTCCACCGCCACCGGTAGAGCCACCTCCACCAAAGATTGACCAGGTGAAAATGCCACCTCCAATTGTAAAACCGGATATCGAGGTTCGTGATGAACCACCTACAGTTGAAAAATTGAAAGAAGCTGATCCAGGCCAGAGAGATATCAAAGGTGATCCAACAGCTGATATTGTTATCGCTGAACCAGTAGGTGAAGGACCAAAAAGAGAAGCTGCAGTTGCGGTTGATGACAACAAAGTTTATGACTTTGTTAGTATCGAGAAACAACCAGAATTCCCAGGAGGTATTGCTAAATTTTATGGCTACTTAGGTAAAGCAATAAAATACCCGCCAATGGCACAGGAGAACAACGTACAAGGTAAAGTGTTTTTATCTTTCGTTGTTGAAAAAGATGGTAAATTAACAGATATCACAGTTACCCGCGGTTTAGGTAGTGGAACTGATGAAGAAGCCATTCGTGTATTAAAAGCGAGTCCACGTTGGAACCCAGGTATTCAAAACGGTAAGCCTGTAAGGGTAAAATACAACATCAACGTTAACTTTACATTGAACTAATAGTAGATGTTAAATTTTGATATTTTTAAGCAAAAATCGCCTAAACAGCGGTTTTTGCTCATTTTAGGCCTTATCATGTTTGTGTTTTACGTGGTATTGGGTTTGGCGTTCATATTTTATGAACCTATTGCACTTCGTTTAAGCACTATTCCGGAATGGGGTCGTATCGCAATCGGTATCTTCTTAATTATTTATGCTTTTGTAAGACTTTTAAGCCTTGGTAGGCGCGATTAATCATTTTGAATGAAAAATTTCCTTTTAATATTTTGTGTACTAACTTTACTCGTATCCTGCAAACGTAAAAACAAGGCAGATGCAGTTAAAGAAACCAGAACAAGTGGTACCTTAAAAATATTGGTTGATGAAAGTGTTGGACCAATAGTTCAAGATCAGATCGATATTTTTGGTTTAGATTACCCGGATGCAAAATTTGAGGCTACAGTTAAACCTGAAGAAAAATTATTACCTTCATTCCTGAATGATAGCGTAAGGGTAATTGTTTTACCAAGGTTATTAACTAAAGCAGAAGAGAAGTATTATAATCAACGTAATATTAAGATCAACTCTTCACGTTTTGCTATTGATGGTATTGCTTTAATTACAAATCAGGGCAATATCGATAGTACAATTAACGTTAATGAGGTGATTGATATCTTACAAGGGAAGAAGTCAGATAAAAAACTGGTCTTTGATAACGCCTATTCTAGCACCTTTCAGTATTTTAAGGAGTTGGCCCATATCAGCCAGTTTCCAGCTACGGGTGTTTACTCAAAAAATTCCAGCAAAGAAGTAATTAAACTTATTGCTGAAGATAAAAAATTTATTGGTATTTTGGGCGTGAATTGGATCACGGGAAAAGATACAGAGATGAGCGAATACCTTTCTAAGATAAAAGTATTGGGTGTAAAGAATGTAAAGGGAAAGGTAGGAGATGATCAGTTCTATAAACCAACTCAAGATAACTTGATTAACGGCGTTTATCCTTTCTTAAGAAATATAAATATTATAGATTGCGAAGGAAGAGATGGTTTAGGCACAGGATTTGCAACATGGTTAAGAAGTCAGAGGGGACAACTGATTGTACTTAAATCTGGACTTGGCCCACATAAGTTAATGCCAAGACAAATTAACCTGACTAAAGGAAATTAAATTAAAATTTATAAATTGAACCACGAAGTAAATCTAAAGAGACACTTCATTTTTATTAAATAAAAAACAGAATATCCGATGAAAATTTTAAAGAAAGCAATAACCTTAAATGTAGGTTTGGTGTTGATGGGTTCTGCAGTTTTTGCTCAAGATTTAAATGACGCGAAAAAAGCCATCGACGCGGAGCAGTATCAAAAAGCATCATCAATGCTTAAATCATTGGTGAGTTCAAAAGCTTCAGATGGTGAGAACTATTACAATCTTGGATTGGTTTACTTAAAAACCGGTTATATCGACTCTGCAAGAGCTGTATTTACCAAAGGTATTACCGCAGATCCTAAAAACAATTTAAATTTAATTGGTTTAGGTGAAGCAGATATGTTATCTAATAATCCAACCTCTGCGAAAACAAACTTCGACAAAGCTGTTGAACTTGATAAAAAGAATTACAAAACTTATTTGTATATCGGTAAAGCTTATTTAGCACAGGATAAGCCAAGTGACGATGTATCGAAACCTGATTTCACTAATGCTTTAGCTAACATTACTAAAGCAGACGAATTAGATTCTAAAGATAAAGATGCTGAAGTTTTCCTTGCACAAGGCGATGCCTATGCATTACAAAAGAAAAATTCTGAGGCATTAGGTCCATACATGCGTGTAGGTGATATTGATCCTAACAACAGAAGAGCTAAAACGCAGATCGGTAAAATGTATAAAGAATCCAGGGCTTTTCCTGAGGGAGAAAAAGAATTACAGGATGTGATTGCTGCTGATGCAAACTATGGCCCTGCTTACCGCGAATTAGGTGAGTTATATTTACAATGGAGTAGCTTTGGTACAGATAAAGAAAAAGCAGCCAAAGCGATTGAGAATTATAAAAAGTACATGGATTTAACAGATAAGTCTTTGGAATCTCAATTGCGTTTTGCTCAATTCTTATTTTATGCAAAAGATTTCAAAACCTTAGAACAAGTAGCGACTGCATTGCAGGTTCCTGCAAATGATCCTAAAGGAATTGTTGTTTCAAGATTAAAAGGTTGGGCGGCTTATGAGAATAAAAATTATCCTCAAGCCCTGACTTATATGACAGAATTCTTTGCTAAAGAAAAGGATAAATCTAAGATTTTGGGTAATGATTATCTATATCTAGGTAAATCTCAGTTGCAAGCAGGACAAGATAGTTTAGCCGTAATGAATATTATTGAGGCTGCAAAAATTGATTCAACAAATGCAGATGCCTTGGCTGAAGCTGGTTTGTCTTTAATGAAGGCTAAGAAGTATAGTAAATCTGCTGAACTTTTTCAAATGGCTATTAAGTACAATCCAAATGGAAAAGGGTCATTAACAAATTACTATTACCTAGGTCAAACTAGATTCTACGAAGCTTACATCGCTCAGAAAGAGAAAAAACCGTTTAATACTGCTGCATTAGTTGAGGCTGACTCTGCTTTAAGTCATTTAGCTAAAGTTTCTCCAGAATTTGCTTTAGGATACTTTGTAAGAGGAAGAATTGCAAATCTAGTAGATGACAAAGCTAATCCAAAAGGAACCGGAATACCGTACTTTGAAAAATATGTTAGCCTGGTAAAACCTGAAGAAGTAGCTGCAAATAAGACTAACTTATCAGAATCTTATAATAATATTGGAGCTTGGTATTCAGATAAGGATAAAGCTAAGGCCATCGATGCTTTCACTAAAAGTTTGGCATTAGATCCTGCAGACACTTATGCTGCGGCTAGATTAAAAGAGTTACAATCTCCTGCACCTGCTGCAAAAGCAAAAGGTAAAGGCAAATAATTAAAAAGTTAAATAATTTAGAAAAGGCAGAGTTTGGTTACTCTGCCTTTTTCTTTTACTTTTGCATCACAAAATAATAATTATGCAAGCGCAAAGTTCCTCTATAGATTTTTTACCAATTATATTTCAAGTAATTGTTGCTTTAGGGTTTGTGGTAACTACATTGGTTGCTACTCACTTTTTAGGTCCAAAACGCAAAACGAGTGATAAGTTAGAAACCTTTGAAGCGGGTATAAAATCAGTAGGTAATGCCCGTCAGCCTTTCTCTATCAAATATTTTGTCGTAGCCATATTATTTGTGCTGTTCGATGTAGAGGTGATCTTTATGTATCCATGGGCAGTTAATTTCCGTACATTACGGATGGATGGAATGATTGAAATGTTCATTTTCATGGGTACGTTATTGCTTGGTTTTATCTACGTAATCAAGAAAAAAGTTTTAGACTGGAACTAGTCAGTTCACAGTTATCAGTTTACAATTGGCGGTTAATAGTTCTCGGTTTAAAACTGTAAACTGAAAATTGCCAACTGAAAACTGAAATGTGTATCACTTACACTAACTTATGGTGGTTTTGTTTATTTAGAAAGGTTCTAAATCAAGTAAAGCTAGTTTATTTGCCTTTAAAATATTGTAAATTTGTTGCTCATTCTGTAGGGATGAGCGTTTTTTGTTTATAAACATGAGTGAAATTAATATAGTTGATGCGCCTCCAGGAATTGAAGGATCTGGCTTTTTTGCCACTTCTCTTGACAAAGTGATTGGTTTGGCCCGCTCAAATTCATTATGGCCATTACCTTTCGCAACTTCTTGTTGTGGAATTGAGTTTATGGCAACCATGGGTTCTCATTACGATTTAGGTCGTTTCGGTGCTGAACGTTTAAGCTTTTCTCCACGCCAGGCAGATGTTTTAATGGTTATGGGTACTATCGCTAAAAAGATGGCTCCTGTATTAAAACAGGTTTATATCCAAATGGCAGAGCCACGTTGGGTAATGGCGGTTGGCGCCTGCGCAAGTAGTGGTGGTATTTTCGATACTTATTCCGTATTGCAAGGTATTGATGAGGTTATCCCCGTGGATGTTTACGTTCCGGGTTGCCCGCCAAGACCTGAAGCTATTTTAGATGGTTTTCAGCGTATCCAGGATTTAGTGAAAAGCGAATCGGGCAGACGAAGAAATTCTGATTATTACAAAGAACTTTTAGGTCAATACGGCATTAAATAATGGAAGAAACGACACTAAATAACGATATCCACGTTAAGCTGACTGAAAAGTTTGGCGAAAAAGTTACTGCCGTTTCTGAGCCTTATGGCTTACTAACCTTTGTAACTTATAAAGATGTGATCATCAATGTGCTTTTGCATCTTAAAGAAGAATTAAAATTCAATTTCCTTACTGATATTACAGCAGTTCACTATCCAGGTAAAGACCACGGTATTGCTGTTGTTTACCATCTGCATAACATGGTAGAGAAAGTCAGGGTTAGGATTAAGGTTTTCATTTCAGAGCAAAATCCAACTATCCCTACAGCGACAACCGTTTGGAAAGGTGCCAACTGGATGGAACGCGAAACTTACGATCTGTTCGGAGTTAAATTTGAAGGTCACCCGGATTTACGCCGTATTTTAAATATGGATGATTTAGGTGTTCACCCGATGTTGAAGCAATATCCATTGGAAGATCCGAACAGAGTAGATAAAAAAGACGAATTTTTTGGAAGGTAAACTATGAATCATAACCATCCGGTATTTACAGATAACGACCCGCAAAGTGAGCTGGTAACCCTAAACTTAGGTCCAACACACCCTGCAACACACGGCGTTTTTCAAAACGTTTTACAATTAGATGGTGAACGTATTGTAAGCGGCGTTTCTACCATCGGTTACATTCACCGTGCTTTCGAAAAGATTGCCGAGCATCGCCCATTTTATCAAATTACACCGCTTACCGACCGTTTAAACTATTGCTCGTCACCTATTAATAATATGGGATGGCACATGACGGTTGAGAAGTTGTTAAATATTCAAATGCCGAAACGTGTAGATTATCTTCGGGTGATCATTATGGAGCTTTCGCGTATTGCCGATCACATTATCTGTAACACGATTATTGGTCAGGATACCGGAGCAACCACCACTTTCTTATATCTTTTTCAGTTCCGTGAGCACATTTACGAAATCTTTGAAGAAGTTTGTGGCGCACGTTTAACAACAAATATTGGTCGTATTGGTGGTTTCGAAAGAGATTTCAATGATATTGCCTTTGCTAAAATCGATAAGTTTTTAAAAGAATTCCCTAAGGCGTTAAAAGAGTTCGAAAATCTGTTAACACGTAACCGTATTTTTATTGACAGAACGGCTGGTGTTGCAGAAGTAACTAAAGAAACCGCTTTAGAATATAGTTGGACTGGCCCACTTTTACGTGCGACTGGTGTAGATTATGATGTGCGTGTAAGCGATCCATATTCTTCCTATCAGGATTTCGATTTTGAGGTTCCTGTAGGCACAAGCGGCGATATTTATGACAGGTATTTAGTGCGTAACGAAGAAATGTGGCAAAGTGTCCGCATTATCGAACAAGCGCTTGTGAAGTTAAAAACAGAACCAAAAGGTATTTTCCATGCCGATGTTCCTGAATTTTACCTTCCTCCAAAACAAGAAGTTTACAACAATATGGAAGCATTAATCTATCACTTCAAAATTGTGATGGGTGAGATTGATGCCCCAAAAGCAGAAGTTTATCACGCTGTAGAAGGCGGAAATGGAGAATTAGGTTTCTATCTCATTAATGATGGAGGACGTACACCATATCGTTTACACTTCCGCAGACCAAGTTTTATAAACTACCAGATGTTTGCACCAATGAGCGAGGGCATGTTGTTGTCTGATGCCATTATCAACATGAGTAGTATGAATATTATTGCAGGAGAATTAGATGCTTAAAGTAGAAGAACAAACACCTGTAGTGTTTTCATCAGAATTGCTGGCCAAATTTGATGAAGTTAAAGGCCGTTATCCGGCAGATAAAAGCAAATCAGCATTGTTGCCACTTTTGCACCTGGTACAGGCTGAATACCTTTGGGTACCAACATCGGCTATGGATAAAGTTGCCGAATATTTAAATATTCAGCCCATTGAAGTTTATGAAGTGGCCACATTTTATACCATGTACTTTTTAAAACCACAAGGTAAATATGCTTTAGAAGTTTGCCGTACTGGCCCTTGTTGCCTGGTTGGTGCCGAAAAAATATTAAGCCACCTGGAAAACAAGTTAGGTGTTAAAGAAGGTGAAGTTACTGCCGATGGTTTATTCAGCTTTAGAGGAGTTGAATGTTTAGCTGCCTGCGGTTACGGACCGGTGTTGCAAATAAGCCCGGAATATACTTTCTACGAAAACCTGACTGAAGCAAGTGTAGATAAATTGATTGAAGATTTGAAAAATAAATAAGATTTGAGAAACTAGATATGAGATATGAGAATAGGCAATTGGTCTAAAATCTCATATCTCACATCTCATATCTATAAATAATGAGCCGTAAATTACTACTAGAGCATATAAACGTACCAGGCATCAACACGCTTGAAGTCTATCGCCAAAAAGGCGGGTATCGTGCTGTGGAAAAAGCCCTGAAAACTTTAACACCTGAAGAGATTGTTGAAGAGGTTAAAAAATCAGGCTTACGCGGTCGCGGTGGTGCGGGTTTCCCAACGGGGATGAAATGGAGCTTTTTGGCTAAACCTGAAGGTGTTGCACGTTATTTGGTGTGTAATGCTGATGAGTCTGAGCCAGGGACTTTTAAAGACCGTTATTTAATGACTTACATCCCTCATGCTTTAATTGAGGGAATGATTGTTTCGAGTTTCGCATTAGGTGCAAAGGTTTCTTATATCTATGTACGCGGAGAAATGATGCCGCAGATCCGCATTTTAGAAAAAGCAATTGCTGAAGCTAAAGCTGCTGGATGGTTGGGAAAAAATATTTTAGGAACAGGTTACGATTTAGAATTATATGTTCAGCCAGGTGGTGGCGCTTACATTTGCGGTGAAGAAACTGCTTTGTTAGAATCGCTTGAAGGTAAAAGAGGTAATCCACGTATTAAACCACCATTTCCGGCAATTGCAGGTTTGTATGGTTGTCCGACTGTGGTGAATAATGTTGAATCGATTGCTGCTGTTGTTCCGATTATCAATGATGGTGGTGATGAATATGCTAAAATTGGTATTGGTAGAAGTACTGGTACAAAATTAATATCGGCATCTGGTAATTTGGTAAAACCAGGTGTTTACGAAATCGAATTAGGTTTACCAGTAGAAGAATTTATCTATTCTGATGAATATTGTGGTGGTATCGCTAATGGTAAAAGATTAAAGGCAACGGTTGCAGGTGGATCATCTGTGCCTATTTTGCCTGCTAATTTAACCTTAAAATATGCTAACGGCGAACCTCGTTTAATGAGTTACGAATCATTATCTGAAGGTGGGTTTGCTACTGGTACCATGATGGGATCGGGCGGTTTTATTGCTTTTGATGAAGATCAGTGTATTGTTAGAAATACCTGGAATTTTTCTCGTTTTTATCACCACGAAAGCTGTGGACAATGTTCGCCTTGTCGTGAAGGTACCGGATGGATGGAAAAAGTATTACACAAAATCGAACATGGTCATGGCAGCATGGAAGATGTTGATTTATTGTGGGATATTCAGCGTAAAATTGAAGGAAATACAATCTGTCCGCTAGGTGATGCAGCAGCCTGGCCAGTGGCCAGTGCAATTCGTCACTTCAGGGATGAATTTGAATGGCACATTAAAGAACCGGTTAAAAGCCAGAGCCAAAACTACGGTATTGCTAATTACGCAACACCGATTGAGAAAGCTCCGGTAGCGGAAGAGAAATAAAATCATAAGGTCGCAATTTGCGATCAGTTGAATATTTAATTTAAAACCTAAGATCACAATTTGTGATCTTAGAAAATAAACTTGTAAATGCCGAAACAAGAGACATCAATAATTCCTAATGAGGTAATTGTAAACAAAATTTATCTTTTTAGAGGGGTTAAGGTGATGTTAGATTCTGATTTGGCAGAACTCTTTGGTGTTGATACTAAGCGATTAAAAGAACAGGTTCGAAGAAATATAGAAAGGTTCCCTGAACATTTTATGTTCGAATTAACAAAAGAAGAAAATGAAGTCTTAAGGTCGCAATTTGCGACCTTAAGACACGGACAACACTCAAAGTATCTTCCGTTTGCATTTAGCGAACATGGTATTTTGCAACTATCAAACGTTTTAAAAAGTAAACAGGCGGTAGAAGTAAGTATTAAAATTATTGATGTGTTTGTACAGCTTAGAACGATGGTTTTAAGTAATACAGAAATAAGATTAGAGGTAGAAAAAATAAAAAAGAAGGTAGATAATCAAGATAAAAATATTGAAGTTATTTTCAGATATTTTGATGAAATATTAGAACAGAAAGCACAGCCAAGGAAAGAAATTGGTTATAAAATCTCGAAAGAGAAATAATATAAATAGAATTGGTTCATGGAGACACGAACCAGGGCGAGATAAAAAAATAAAAGAATATCATTAACCATGAGTGAAAAAGTTAAGGTTACGATAGATGGGATAACAGTAGAGGTTGATAACGGAACAACCATTCTGAATGCTGCAAGGCAGATCGGAGGGGATATTGTTCCGCCAGCTATGTGCTATTATTCTAAGTTAGAAGGAAGTGGTGGCAAATGCCGTACCTGTATCGTTAAGGTAACAAAAGGTTCGGAAAAAGATCCTCGCCCGATGCCTAAGTTGGTGGCTTCTTGCCGCACAACCGTAATGGATGGGATGGAAGTGCTTAACATTACTTCACCAGAAGTTTTGGAAGCACGCGCAGGTGTTGTAGAGATTTTATTGATTAACCACCCCTTAGACTGTCCTGTTTGTGACCAGGCAGGAGAGTGCGATTTGCAGAATTTGGGCTACGAACATGGCTTGCAAAAAACACGTTATGAGTTTGAACGCCGTACTTTCGAGCGTATCGATATAGGCGATAAGATCCAGTTGCACATGAATCGTTGTATTTTGTGTTACCGTTGTGTTTTCACGGCCGACCAGATTACAAACAAACGTGTTCATGGTATCTTAAACCGTGGCGATCACTCCGAAATTTCTACTTATATCACCCAGGCTGTTGATAACGATTTCTCTGGAAATGTAATCGATGTTTGCCCTGTAGGTGCTTTAACCGATAAAACTTTCCGTTTCAAAAACCGTGTTTGGTTTACCAAACCTGTTGATGCACACCGCGATTGCGATCACGAAAAATGCAACGGTAAAGTAACCCTTTGGTACAAGGGAGCAGATGTTTTACGTGTTACGGCCCGTAAAGACCAGTTTGGAGAAGTAGAAGAATTTATCTGCAATACTTGCCGCTTCGATAAAAAAGCAACTGCTGATTGGGTAATTGAACATCCAACGCACATTGATGATACTTCGGTAATTGCATCAAACCACTACGAAACATTGAAACCTTTGCACGTAATTCAGCCAAATGAGGCGTTACAGGCTGCGAATGAAATTGAATTACATAAAACAGTTAAATACTAATGGATAGCGCTTTTGTTATAGAAAAATTTATCCTGGTAGCTGTAATTTTCGGTATCAGTTTAGTTATTGCCATGTATTCTACTTATGCAGAACGTAAGGTTGCTGCATATTTACAAGATCGTTTAGGACCAGATAGAGCTGGCCCATTTGGTATTTTACAACCATTGGCCGATGGCTTAAAAATGTTTATGAAAGAGGAAATTATTCCAACCTCATCAAACCGGTTTTTATTTATTGCTGGCCCTGGTTTGGCTTTACTTTGTGCCTGTATCGGTACTGCAGTTATTCCATGGGGTAGTCCTGTTTTAATTGCAGGCAAAACAGTTTCTTTACAAGTTGCGGATATCAATGTTGGTGTTTTATACATTTTCGGAGTCGTTTCTTTAGGCGTTTATGGTGTAATGATCGGTGGTTGGGCATCCAATAACAAATATTCTTTGTTGAGCGCCATCCGTGCAGCTTCTCAGAATATCAGTTATGAAATTGCAATGGGATTATCAATCATCGCTTTGCTTTTAATGACGAATACCTTAAGCTTAAAAGAAATTGTTGATCAGCAACATGGCTGGAGATGGAATGTTTTATATCAACCACTTGGATTTTTAATCTTTATGGTTTGCTCATTTGCTGAAACCAACCGTGCGCCATTCGATTTACCTGAATGTGAAACAGAATTAATTGGTGGTTACCATACAGAATACTCTTCAATGAAATTAGGTTTTTACCTATTTGCTGAGTATATCAATATGTTTGTATCATCGGCTGTAATGGCAGCTTTATACTGGGGTGGTTATAATTACCCTGGCATGGATTCGATGGCAGTATGGTTAGGCCCAACCTGGGCACCACTTTTTGGTACAGCAGTTTTCTTCGCTAAAATATGTGCGTTCATCTTTTTCTTTATGTGGGTACGTTGGACAATTCCTCGTTTCCGTTATGATCAATTGATGAATTTAGGTTGGAAAGGTTTAATACCTTTGGCTATTGCCAATATTATAATAACAGGTGTTGTGATTGCGATTATTGAGAAGTTTTAATTATGGAATCATTAAGTAATAAGAAAAAAGTACTGGAACAAAAGCCATTGAGCTTTATGGAAAGGATGTACCTGCCAGCAATTGCTAAGGGTATGGGCATTACCATCAGTCACTTATTTAAAAAAGAGGCTACTATAAGATATCCTGAAGTAGAGCGCGAATTCTCTACCAACTTTAGAGGAATGCATTCTTTAAAACGTGATGAGAATGGTAAAGAGCGTTGTACTGCATGTGGTTTATGTGCTTTATCTTGTCCTGCTGAAGCCATTACTATGATTGCCGCTGAACGCAAACCTGAGGAGAAAGATTTATACCGCGAAGAAAAATATGCAGCAACTTACGAAATCAATATGTTACGCTGCATTTTCTGTGGATTATGTGAAGAAGCTTGCCCTAAAGAAGCAATTTACTTAGATGGACCGATTGTACCTGCTGATTATTTACGTAAAGATTTTATTTACGGAAAAGATAAGCTGGTAGAAGCACCATTAGAAATGAAAAAATAATTATTGTTATCCTGAGCCTGTCTAAGGACTAAACAAGAAAAGCCATTAGGCCTCGGTTCGTGTCTTCACGAAACGAAAGATAAGAACATAAATAAATAAACAATTAATGAGTACACAAGTATTCTATTTCGTAGCCACATTAAGTATCATCTTTTCGCTGCTGGTGATTTTTGCAAAAAATCCGATCCACAGTGTATTGTACTTAATCCTTACCTTTTTTACTTTCACTGTTCACTATGTGCTTTTAAATGCACAGTTTTTGGCAGTAGTAAACTTTATTGTTTACATGGGGGCAATTATGGTACTTTTCCTATTTGTACTGATGTTGCTTAACCTGAACAACGAAACCGAACCAAGTAAATCTCCATTGATCAAGATTGTAGGCGTAATTGCCGGTGGGTGTTTGGTAGTAACTTTAATTGGTTCTTTAAAATCGGCAAGTATTACCAGTCCATTAATTTTGAAAAATCCAGGATTGGGATTGGTAGAAAATCTGGGCAAGGAGCTTTTTGGGCCATTCTTATTGCCATTCGAATTGTCATCTCTATTACTATTGGCAGCAATGGTTGGAGCCGTTTTATTATCTAAAAGAGATGAGGTAGAAGCATAATGGAAAATTTAACATCACAACTTCAGGGCGTTCCGCTAAACCACTACATCTATTTAAGTGCCATTATTTTTTCTATTGGCGTAATAGGTGTACTTACCCGTAGAAATGCCATCGTAATTTTTATGTCAGTTGAGCTGATGCTTAATGCCGTTAACTTACTTTTAACTGCGTTCTCTGTGCATAGCAACGACCCATCCGGACAGGTTTTCGTGTTCTTCATTATGGCTTTGGCAGCTGCAGAAGTTGCAGTAGGCTTAGCGATTATTGTAATGGTTTACCGCAATACGAAATCGATAGATATTAATGTTTTAAATCGCCTTAAGTGGTAAATATATAATAAGAATGACAATAGAACAATTGATTTGGTTGGTTCCGTTACTTCCTTTTTTAGGGTTTGTAATTAATGGACTAGGCAGAAACTCTTTATCTAAAGGACTTGTTGGCATCATTGGAAGCGGAGTAATCTTGGCATCCTTTATCATCAGCGTAGTTATTTTCTTTAGTTTACAAGGCGATACACAAAGATCTCACGAAGTATTTTTATTCGATTGGATTAGCGCAGGCGCATTACACATTCCATTATCTTTCCTGGTTGATCCATTAAGTTCAATCATGCTTTTGATCATCACCGGAATTGGTTTCCTGATCCATTTATATTCAACCAGCTATATGCATGATGATGCAGGGTTTGGTAAGTTTTTCGCTTATCTGAATCTTTTTGTGTTCTTTATGCTTTTATTGGTATTGGGTTCTAACTACATCGTCATGTTTATCGGTTGGGAGGGTGTTGGTTTATGCTCATACCTGTTAATCGGTTTCTGGTATACCAATAATGCTTATGCATCAGCAGCTAAAAAAGCTTTTGTAATGAACCGTATCGGTGATTTAGGCTTTTTACTAGGAGTATTCTTAATCTTTACCACTTTTGGTAGTGTAGAATTTGCTAAAGTTTTTCCTCAGGCAGCCAATATGTTGCCAGGCAATGATACGCTGGTTTTAATCACCATTTTGTTATTTATCGGTGCTTGCGGTAAATCGGCTCAATTGCCTTTGTTTACCTGGTTGCCAGATGCAATGGCCGGACCAACGCCAGTTTCAGCTTTAATCCACGCTGCAACGATGGTTACTGCTGGTATCTATATGATTGCCCGTTCGAGCGTATTGTTCGATCTTGCGCCGCTTACTCAGCACATTATTGCCATTATAGGTGCAGCAACTGCTTTAGTTGCAGCAATTATCGCCTTAACACAAACTGATATTAAAAAAGTATTGGCTTATTCAACCGTGTCTCAATTGGGATATATGTTTTTAGGTCTTGGCGTTGGTGCTTACACAGGCTCGTTTTTCCATGTATTAACCCACGCATTCTTTAAAGCTTTATTGTTCTTGGGTGCAGGTTCGGTTATTCATGCCATGCATCATGAGCAGGATATGCGTCACATGGGTGGATTAAGGCGGAAACTTAAAACTACTTTTGCCACCATGATGATTGGTACCATTGCCATTGCAGGTTTACCACCGTTCTCGGGTTTCTTTTCTAAGGATGAAATTTTAGCACATGCTTTCCAGGCGAGTCCGATTTTATGGGGAGTAGGGGTATTAACCGCATTCTTAACCGCATTTTACATGTTCAGAATGATGTTTTTGACTTTCTCTGGAAAGTACCGTGGAACACATCACGAGGAAAGCCACATACACGAATCGCCAGCAGCGATGACTTTACCTTTAATCATCTTAGCTGTACTTGCTGCAATTGGTGGAGCAATTAATCTTCCTCATGTTTTTGGTGGAAACGAGTGGTTAGCACATTGGCTAGCGGGAGCAGGTGTTGCACAACACGAATTAGATTTAAGCCATACTACAGAATATTCGTTAATGGGTGTTTCGGTAGCAGCAGCTGTAATAGCTTTATTAT
Organism: Pedobacter sp. MR2016-19; assembly: GCF_014947265.1. Classification (NCBI taxonomy): domain Bacteria; kingdom Pseudomonadati; phylum Bacteroidota; class Sphingobacteriia; order Sphingobacteriales; family Sphingobacteriaceae; genus Pedobacter; species Pedobacter sp. MR2016-19. The sequence goes on along the minus strand of NZ_JADCNK010000006.1, from coordinate 127,134 downwards.
TTGCTTACACCAGATATGTACAGGGAGCACGCGTTCCTGTTGCTGATGAAGCGCCACGTTCACCGTTGGCAAAATTATCTTATAATAAATTCTACCTTGATGAGATTTATGATTTCATCATCACTAAACCTTTAGATGCATTGTCGAAATTCTTTTATAGGATTATCGATAATAAATTTATCGATGGAATTGTGAACGGACTAGGATGGAGCACAAACGAAGCGAGTAAAGGTGTACGTTTGTTACAGAGTGGAAACGTAGGTTTCTATATATTTATGATGGTATTTGGTATCATCGCATTGCTTGCATATACATTTTATTACATATAAAAAGGGTTCAAAATTAAATAATGGAACAACTTTTACTACTTATATTTATTCCGCTTGTAGGTGCAATTGTTACTGCATTTGCTGGTAAGTCGGCTAAAATCGTTTCTACCGTATTTTCGGTGGCTTCTTTGGTGCTGGCTTTGGTTATCGCCTGTAATTTCATTCCAAATGCAAGTACCCAGTTTGAGGTTAACCTGCCATGGATTGCTGATCTGGGCATTAATTTCCACGCGGGCATTGATGGCATTAGCCTATTGGTGGTATTGCTAACCAATTTATTGGTGCCGATCATCATCTTATCCAGCTATAAACACGATTATAAAAATCCTGCTGCATTTTATGCCCTGATTTTATTCATGCAAACTGGTTTATTATTGGTATTTACCGCATTGGATGCTTTCTTGTTTTATATCGGATGGGAAGCCGCATTAATACCAATTTATTTCATCTGTGCAATATGGGGCGGAAAAGACCGTATCCGCATCAACATGAAATTTTTCGTGTATACCATTGCAGGTTCATTATTTATGTTAATGGGGATTATTTACCTATATCTTCAAAACCCGGCACACAATTTTGATATTCAGGCATTTTACGCTTTAAATTTAGATAGTGTACAACAGGGATGGATTTTCTGGGCGTTCTTTATCGCTTTTGCCATTAAGATGCCTATTTTCCCTTTCCACACCTGGCAGCCTGATACTTATACTGCGGCACCAGCACAGGGAACGATGTTGTTATCGGGTATTATGTTGAAAATGGGTATTTATGGTGTAATCAGGTGGTTATTGCCAATTGTACCATCAGGAGTCCATGACTGGGGACAGTTAGTTATTATTTTGTCGATTATTGGTATTGTTTATGCCTCGCTAATTGCTTTTACGCAGAAAGATGCGAAACGTTTGGTAGCCTATTCATCAATTGCACACGTTGGATTGATCGCAGCCGGTATATTCGCGTTCAACCAGCAAGGTATGCAGGGCGCTATGGTGCAGATGTTGAGTCACGGTATTAACGTAGTAGGTTTATTCTTCGTTTTAGATATCATCTTTAGCCGGGTAAAAACAAATAAAATTGAAGAGTTGGGCGGAATTGCGAAGGTAGCACCTCAATTAGCCATTGCATTTTTAATTATCGTGTTAGGAACAGTTGCTTTACCGGGAACAAACGGATTTATTGGTGAATTTTTATTACTGATGGGCGTTTATAATTATGGTATCTGGGCAGCTGCAATCGCTGGTTTGACCATCATCTTCGGTGCAGTTTACATGTTACGTATGTATCAAAATGTAATGCTCGGCGAAACCAATAGCTTAACCATCACTTTCACCGATATTAAAGGAACTGAAAAATTGGTTCTTTATACAATTTGTGCACTGATTATTGTTTTGGGTGTTTATCCAAAACCAATTTTGCATTTAACAGAGGCATCTGTACAACATTTATTAGAACAGGTAAATCAAAAATTAAACACAGTAAATTAAGCAATGAATATTATTATAACCATTAGTATAACAGCTTTTATAGTGCTTTATGCAGGTTTGTTTAAGGCAAATAAAGCATTACTACCACTTACCGTTGTTGGCTTACTTACTGCATTGGGGTTTACTTTCTGCGCCTGGAACGGCAATGCTGTTCATTTCGGAATGATGCAGACGGATAATTTTGCCCTGGCCTTTTCTGGGATCTGTATTATCGGTACACTATTAATCTTTTTATTAACACAGAACTATTTTCACAGCAAAAGCGATAACATAGCCGAGTATTATACCTTAATTCTTTTCGCACTTGCGGGAATGATTATGATGGTATCCTATAAAAATATGGCCATGCTGTTTGTGGGTTTGGAAATCATGTCGGTGAGTTTATACATCCTGGCGGGTATCCGTAAAAAGGATTTTGCCTCTAATGAAGCTTCTTTAAAGTATTTCCTGATGGGAGCTTTCTCAACAGGCTTCCTGTTATTTGGTATTACCTTAATTTATGGCGCTTCAGGCTCATTTGATTTAGATAAAATACAAGCTTATCTGGTAAACAGTCAGACAGTTTCTCCAATATTTTATCCTGGTGTTATCCTGATGATGATTGGTTTATGTTTCAAGGTTGGTGCTGCCCCTTTCCACTTCTGGACTCCGGATGTATACGAAGGTGCTCCGTCTTTAATCACCACTTTTATGAGTACCGTGGTTAAAACTGCGGGTTTTGCTGCATTCTTACGATTATTTGCTGGTGCATTTGCGCCACTTCATGATTTTTGGGTTGCGCCACTTATGGTGATTGTTTGTTTAACTTTATTCATCGGAAACGTAACTGCACTGTTCCAAAAGAACTTCAAGCGTATGTTGGCATACTCAAGTATTTCCCATGTGGGTTACCTGTTGTTTTCGCTGATTGTACTGACCAAAAATTCTGGCAATAATGTGTTGGTTTATGCAGCGGCTTATACCTTCGCATCAATTATCGCTTTTGCGGTATTAATATTAGTGAAACAAAAGACGGGTAGTGATAGCTTCGAAAATTTCAATGGTTTGGCGAAACGGAATCCATTAGTAGCATTATGTTTAACCGTAGCCATGCTTTCATTGGCGGGCATTCCGCTTACTGCGGGCTTTATAGGGAAATATTTAATGTTCCTGAATGTAATGACCGAATATAAAACCCTTCTTGTTGCATTTGCGATTTTAAATGCGCTGGTTGGCTTCTATTATTATTTTAGGGTAATTGTAGCCATGTGGTTTAAAGATGGTGCAGAAACAGAACTTTCAACACCGGCACAGTACAAAGTGGTTTTATTGGTTTCTGTTGCAATTACATTAGTTTTGGGTATTTATCCGGCAATTATTTTAAACCTCATATAGGTATGCTGTTGTTTAATAATTATTTGTAGTTTTACGAATAATTGAATATGCACGATTTTTGGAATAACCTGCATCAGCTACTTGATCCCGAGAAATTATTGAGGGAAGGCGGATTCTATCTAGTCGTATTCGTTATCTATGCAGAAACTGGCCTGTTTTTTGGTTTTTTTCTTCCCGGTGATTATTTATTGTTTTTAGCGGGAATGTTTGTGGCGACAGGCAAGCTTGATGTGAACATCGCGGTACTCTTGGCTGGTTTATGCATAGCGGCCATTTCTGGGAATTTTACCGGCTATTGGTTCGGTCGGAAAACTGGCCCGGTATTATACACCAGAAAAGACAGTTTCTTTTTTAAGAAGAGATATTTAAAAGCTGCAAAGGAGTATTATCAAAAACAAGGTGCCTTTGCATTAATAATGGGAAGATTTGTACCTATTGTTAGAACTTTTGCACCGATTTTTGCTGGTGTTGTAAAACTAGACTTCAAAAAATTTGCTTTATATAATATCTTAGGTGGGGTACTTTGGATCTGTTCCTTAACTTTGCTGGGTTATTTTTTAGGCAGAAGATTTGAAAAAGAAATAAACGATTATTTATTATATATTATTATTGGCTTTATCCTTATTACAACTATACCATTATTAATTACCTTTGTAAAAAGTAAAGTAGTAAGTGGCCCTGAAGAGGATAAAACAGATTTAAATTAAAAATGGCGAAAGACGATCATCACGCGTGGCATAGCGTATCTCCTGGTTCAAACCTTCCAGAGATTGTAAATGCAATTATTGAAATTCCAAAAGGTTCAAAAGCAAAATACGAAATAGATAAAGAATCAGGTCTGATTAAATTGGATAGGGTTCTTTTTTCGTCAGTAATGTATCCTGCAAATTATGGTTTTATCCCACAAACTTATTGTGATGATAAAGATCCATTAGATATTTTAGTGCTTTGCTCAGTGGATGTATATCCAATGACATTGATTGAGGCTAAAGTAGTAGGTGTAATGCACATGGTTGATAATGGAGAACAGGATGATAAAATCATTGCTGTAGCTGCTCACGATATGTCTGTAAATTACATCAACGATTTAGATGAATTGCCTCCGCATCAAATGAAAGAGATTGTTCGTTTCTTTCAGGATTATAAAGCATTAGAAGATAAAAATGTAACTATCGAACATTTACTTGGTGTTCGTTATGCGCATAAAGTAATTAAAGAAAGCATAGAACTTTATAACACAACATTTAGAGAATTGGCTTAATGGATTTACCCACGGTATGTTTGTTTTTAAATTTTGAGTTAAGTGCAATCCTGCCCACAAACGTAGTTTTGGTTGCTTTACAAGAACCTGATACAGGTTCTGTTGGCTGGCGATTGTTCTTTGCATTATTTTTGGTGTTACTTAATGGTTTTTTTGTTGCTGCAGAGTTTGCAATTGTAAAAGTCCGCGCATCACAAATCGAGATTAAGGCAAAAACAGGCAGCCGTGTTGGCAAAATGGCCAAAGGGATTATTCATAATCTCGACGGATATTTGGCCGCCACACAGCTAGGTATAACGCTTGCATCTCTTGGCCTTGGTTGGGTAGGTGAAGGCGTTATGCATACTATCTTTAAAAATCTTTTCGATAGCTTACAATGGGGCTTAAGCGATGCTTCCATCCATACCTCATCAACAATCGTTGCTTTTTCGCTCATTACCATTATGCACATTGTATTTGGTGAGCTTGCTCCGAAATCGTTCGCTATCCAAAGACCAGTGGCAACAACGCTTTTCGTTGCCATTCCCCTTCAGATATTTTACGTAGTATTGCGGCCTGCAATTTGGACACTGAACAGTTTGGCTGCAATAATCCTTAAACCTTTCGGTATCGATACCTCAGGTGGTCACGAATCAATTCACAGCACTGAAGAATTACATTACCTGCTCGATCAGGGTAAAGAAAGCGGTGCATTAGATAATAATGAACATGAGCTGATTAAAAACGTATTCGATTTTAATGAGCGCGTGGTTAAGAATATCATGGTACCTAGAACCAAGATTTCGGGTATTGAACTCACTTCTCCAAAAGAGGAAGTAATTGATACCATTATTAAGGAAGGATATTCGCGTTTGCCTGTTTATGATGAGATTATGGATAAAATTGTCGGGATTATCCATGCGAAAGACATTCTACCACTAGTTGCAGCAGGTAACCAGCACTGGACATTAAATGATATCATACGTAAACCATATTTCGTTACAGAAACTAAAAAGATTAACGATCTGATGAGCGAATTGCAAAGCAATCGGATACAGATTGCTATTGTATTAGATGAGTTTGGCGGTACAGCGGGTATGGTTACCTTAGAAGATATTGTAGAAGAGCTTGTAGGAGAAATACAGGATGAATACGACGAAGAAAAACCACTTGTAGAAAAGGTTTCTGATAATGAATTTATCGTAAATGCTTTCGCTACCGTTTATGATGTAAATGAACATTTGCCTCACGATTTACCAGAAGATGAAGATTTTGATACGGTTGGTGGATTGGTTTCTCACGTCTTCGAACGTATTCCCGAGGTAGGTGAAAGTAATGAATCATACGGTTATCTATTTACTATCCTTAAAAAGACAGAACAGAACATAGAAACCATTAAATTAGAATTGGTGATTAATAAAGCAGATATGGTTGATAATCATTAATTTCAACTATGCATATTTTTTATACACCAGATATAACCCACAATACTTACACACTAAACGAAGAAGAGAGCAAACATTGCATTAGGGTACTTCGCCTTACTACTGGCTCAATTGTTAACTTAGTAGATGGTAAAGGTGGCTTTTACACTGCTGAAATCACCTCAGATAATCCAAAAAAGGTTTCTTTATCCATTTTAAAAGTAGAAACTGAGTTTCATAAAAGAAACCACTATCTGCATATTGCCGTTGCCCCTACAAAAAATATCGATCGGATAGAATGGTTTTTAGAAAAAGCAACAGAATTGGGCATTGATGAAATTACTCCAATTATTACTAATCGATCGGAGCGCAGAGTAATTAAAGAAGACCGCTTAAACAAAGTGATTACTTCTGCCGTAAAACAGTCGATAAAAGCTTATCATCCAAAATTAAATGATGCTGTTTCTTTCGATACTTTTTTAAAAGTTCCTTTTGATGGTGAGCAATTAATAGCCCATTGTATTGATAACGGTGAGAAGCAATATATTTCCAATCTTGTAACTCCTCATCAAAAATATTTGGTTCTTATCGGTCCCGAAGGCGATTTCACACCTGATGAAGTTAATTTAGCTTTGAACAAAGGCTTTAAAGCATTAACTTTAGGTGATAACAGATTACGCACAGAAACTGCTGCTTTATCTGTTTGTTTTGAAATCAATTACCTTAACCGATAATCAATTTGAAGTTTTCAGTATTTAGTTTTCTTTTTTCCAGGTTTCAGCTTTGGTCTTTAAGCTTTGGTCTTTTAGCTTTCAGCTTTGTGTTTTTCGCTTTCATTCCACCTACTTACCGTATGGCAAAATTAAAGTATAGTGGTGGCGGCGACTGGTATGCAGACAGAACAGCTTTGCCCAATTTAATTGCGTATTGTAATACCAATCTGAAGACTAATTTTTATGCTGAAGAAAGCATCGTAGAAGTAGGCTCAAAAGAGATTTTCAATTATCCTTTTATTTATATGACTGGCCACGGAAACGTCGTTTTCAGTGATCAGGAAATCAAAAATTTAAGACAATACCTCACTGGTGGAGGATTTCTTCATATAGACGATAACTATGGTTTAGACAAATTTATCAGACCACAGATGAAAAAGGTATTTCCTGAACTTAGTTTTGTCGAATTACCTGCCAATCACGCCATTTATAATCAGAAGTTTAAGTTTCCGGGAGGCTTGCCAAAAATCCATGAGCATGATAATAAACGTCCGCAAGGATTTGCTTTGATTTACAAGGGAAGAGTAGTTTGTTATTACACCTATGAGTGCGATTTGGGCAATGGTTGGGAAGACTTTGGTACTTATCCTGAGGATACTCAGGAAACGCGGACAAAAGCACTTAAAATGGGCGCTAATTTAGTTCAGTATGCTTTAACTCAATAAGCTTATGTATAAAGTAAAAGTAAACGATCAGTTTTTATTTGAGATTGAGAATAAGGATTCAGCTTTTTTAGTGAATGGAGAACAGGTTCAACTCGATCTGAGTTCAATTGCGAATAATAGTACGCATGTTATATACCAGAATAAATCTTTTAATACAGAGTTGGTTGAGCTGAACCAAACGGATAAAACCTGTAAAATAAAGGTTAATGGTAATATTTATCAGATCAGCATCGAAGATCAGTTTGATGTTTTATTAAAACAACTTGGTCTGGATAATTTAGCAGCTAATAAAGTTTCAGAAATTAAAGCACCTATGCCTGGTTTAGTACTTAAAGTTTTGGTTGAAGAAAACGCTGAAGTAAAGAAAGGCGATAACCTTTTGGTGCTGGAAGCAATGAAAATGGAAAACATCCTAAAATCATCAACCGATGGTACGGTAAAGAAGGTTTTGATTAAACAGGGGGATAAGGTAGAAAAGAACCAGAACTTGATTCAGTTTAGGTAAACAATCTTTTTACCTCGGAATATCGTCATTGCGAGAAGGCTTTTTCAGCCGACGAAGCAATCTTACACCTATGGGTTATAGCGATCGTTTTAAGGTTGCTTCGTGCCTTACAATTGCGAGAAGGCTAAATAAAAGAAGAGGAGTGCAACGCAGTCGAGAACCACAAAGTGCTCAGCGAAGCTAAATCTATCTATATAGATCTCTCCATTCCGCTGCGCTCCATCCGATACCTAGCTATCGGATGGAGATGACGATTTTTCTTTGAATCTGCCAAACTTCAATTATCTAACAAAAGTATAATGCATAAAAAAGTCCCGATTTTATCCGGGACTTTTCTTTTTTATTTACCTCTACTTACCCTGTAAGGTTTTTGAGGAGGATTTTTAAAACTTCTTTTGCCGACAGTACTAATTTCTGGAGCACCAAGCATGGTCATCGCACAACGGAAGCCGACTTCAGCAGATGATTCATCCTGTTGCATAAAGCGACGGGTTGCCGGGTTTAACCAATAAGCCATATCATTCCATGAACCACCTTTATAAACTCTTGATTTATCGTTTACAAGCGTCACACCTTCTTCATTAAGTAAAGTGTTTTGTCTATCACGATAACCTCTTTGATCGGCTTGATAACTGGTTGAGGCTACTGGAGATTGTGGATCAGTTGATTTTGAAATCGAATCAGAACGCTTCGCTTGTGCCTGTTTTTCGGCCCAGGTTTGTTTTCTTCCAGCGTAAGCATTTTCCTTAATCGGATTCCCATATTTATCTAATGCAATTTTACCGCTTTGAGAATCTTCTAACTTTTTATTGGTGAAATAATTACCTCGGTAAGGGTTAAAGGCATCTGCATCAGTAAATGTTGCTGTTCTGTAAACATCATTCACCCATTCATTCACGTTTCCTGCCATATTATATAAGCCGAAATCGTTTGGTGTGTATTGAATAACCGGAACGGTTAAATCTCCTTTATCGTTTAGCGAACCGCCAACACCCATATAATCACCAGGAGCTCTTTTAAAGTTGGCCTGAATCATACCTCTGGTTTTCTTTTTAGCAGAACTAACACCTAAACCATTCCAAGGGTAGATTTTATTCTGATTGATATTCTCGTATTCCGTATTACCAATTAAACCTAAAGCAGCGTATTCCCATTCTGCTTCTGTTGGTAAGCGGTAAGGTTGCATAATTACACCATCTTCAAGCGTTGCAGTTCGTCTCGGTTGGTTATTTTTTCCAGCTGTTGCAGCTCCGGCAGTTGCTGTAGCAGCACCTGATTTGGTATTATAATCGATCGGTGCATTTTTGCCTTTGTCATCATACTGGCCATTTAAATAGGCATCAGTATTAAAAGGTTTGTCTGGTTTTGGAGCCGCTGCAGCTGTAGTAGCGGCATTCCCTTTTCCGTTACCAGCTAAAGTTTTATAGTCAGTTAAGATTCCCTTTTCGCGTAGAATAAATTCGTTGGCTCTTGAAGTTCTCCACTCACAATAACGGGATGCCTGCTCCCATGAAACACCTACAACAGGGTAGTCACGGTAAGCCGGGTGCCTTAGGTAGTTGTCTACATAAGGTTCGTTATAAGATAATGCACGGCGCCATACTAAAGTATCAGGAAGCTCATTGTAATAAAACTCACGATCTTCAGGATAGTTGTATCTGATCCAGTGTAAGTATTCTAACCAATCGGTATTCGATACTTCAGTTTCATCCATATAAAAGGATGGAACAGTAACCTGTCTTTTATAATTGTAAATATTTGGCTCAACACCAGGAACATCGATGGCACTACCACCAACAACTAAAACCCCGCCTTCAATTGGGATTAAACCAGGCCCTGGTGCTCTTTTATATTGGGTAGCCACAGCAAAAGCACCAGATTGGTTGTTTTTACTTTTCCTATTGGCATAAGGAATACCTGTTTTGCTGGAACTCTCGCTTTTTGAGCTACAACCCGAAAGCAAGGCGGCTAATGATAAACAAGTAAAAGAATATAGTAATAGTTTTTTCATATAGTAAATCGGAGAATATCATCCCTACAAGGATTCAATCGATAAAATTAAACAATTATAAATGAATATATAAATAATATGAGAATAAAATATTGATTTATATACTAAGCAGTAATGTATCTTTTTTTATGATATGGTGTCTGTTTTCTTTTCAACGAAATTTTTGCTAAATAATTATAAATAAGCAAGATGAATTTTTTAAATTAAAATTATTGTATTGTTTTAGAGGTCAATTAAAACTTGCTTAGATGTGAAATTTTACAACATGATAATTGATTAAAATTGGTTTGGCAATTTAATACATGAGCTTTGATTAAGGTTGTGATAATTAGAAAGTAAGATATAATTCACTAACATTTTGATAATGTTATTAATGTTTACTTATTGCTTAGCCGCGATTAAATCGGATAAAATAATAGAATAAAGATGTGGAATCGTAAAAAAAATAGATTAAATTATTTACTAAATCGCTATTAATTTGTGCTTATAGCTTTTCACTAACACCCGTGTGTAAAAAATCGTAGGTTTAATTAGTAAATAATCATAGAATTCGTATTTTGGTGAAATATAAGTTTTGGTTTTACGTTACTGATATATTCTCCAGTTATTGCTAAATACCAAGATCTAAAATTACGTACCTTTAAAGGATGAATTTCAAGTACATCAGTAAACTTGCTTTTTCTGCACTCTCTATGGCCTTGGTGTTTGGTAAAACAAACGCGCAGGTTACTATAGGCAATACCCAAACAAATGGTAGCGAGGCAAACAACATTGTAACAGCAGTTCCATTTCTGCTCATTACGCCCGATGCCCGTGCCGGTGCAATGGGTGATGCTGGCGTAGCTGTAGCTGGTGATGTAAATTCAGCCAGTATTAATGCTTCTAAACTTGCTTTTCTAGATAAACCTTATGGTTTTTCAGTGTCATATAGTCCATGGTTAAAAAGTTTGGTGCCCGATATTAATCTCGCTTATTTAAGTGGCTTTTATAAATTAGATGACCGTAATACCATTGGCGCATCTTTAAGATATTTTTCTCTGGGCTCCATTCAGCTTACAGATATTAACCAGCAGGATCTTGGGATCTCCAATCCAAATGAATTGGCTTTTGATGTTTCTTTTGCCCGTAATTTTGGTAAAGAGTTTTCACTGGGAACTTCATTAAGATATATCTATTCAAATTTGGCTTCCGGTCAGTTTTCTTCTACGGGGCAGGTACATAGTGGAAATGCAGTAGCAGTTGATGTTTCTGGTTTGTATAAAACAGCCACAACGTTGTTTGGTAAACAGGCTATTCTTTCTGCTGGTGCTAATATTTCCAACATCGGAACAAAAATGAGCTATTCCGATGGGGGAGAGAATTTCTTTTTACCTACCAATTTTAAAATCGGAGGTGCATCTACATTTACTGTAGACGATTTGAGTACTTTAACCTTTGCGCTTGATTTTAACAAATTGCTGGTACCAACCCAGCCTATATACGATTCGAACAATAACATTGTAAGTGGAAAAGATCCGAACCGTTCGGTACCCGCCGGAATTTTTGGCTCATTTAGTGATGCACCGGGTGGTTTTAGCGAAGAATTGAAAGAAGTCGGAATCTCAACAGGCCTTGAATACTGGTACAATCAACAGTTTGCGGTTCGCGCAGGCTACAACTATCAGAGCCCAATGAAAGGTGATAGCCGCTATTTTACCTTAGGACTTGGTTTAAAATACAATGTTTTTAACATTGATTTCTCTTATTTAATTGCAAATGCACAGACTAGTCCACTTGCAAATACCCTTCGTTTTGGTCTATTGTTTAACTTTGGCGAAAATAAAAGCAAAAGATAAAAAAAGATTAAAGCAAATAAACATGAAAATTAGAGTAGGTTTCGGATTTGATGTACATCAATTAAAAGATCAGCATCCTTTTGTTGTTGGTGGTGTTACGTTAGATCATCACAAGGGTGCTTTTGGACATTCGGATGCTGATGTTTTACTTCATGCCATTTGCGACGCACTTTTAGGGGCGGCCAATTTACGTGATATCGGTTTTCATTTTAAAAATACAGATGACAGGTGGAAAGGTATTAGCAGCTTAATCCTGCTGAAAGAAACGGTTAAATTACTGGCTGAAAAAGGGTGGCGTATTGGGAATATTGATGCCATGCTTTGTTTAGAAGCGCCAAAAATTAATCCACATATTCCTGCTATGCAACAAAACATTGCTGATGCCATTGGAATTTCTACTGAAGATATCTCAATAAAAGCAACCACCAACGAGCAAATGGGCTTTCTCGGTAGAGAAGAGGGAGTTGTTTCTTATGCGGTTTGCTTAATCGAAAAGTAAAAACTGCTGTTTTTAGATAGTGCAGGAGTTTGGTTAAATGTCTTTCCATTAATAATGATGTTATTATTATGGATAAGGTGGTAGCCAAAGAAGTCAAGTTTTTTTATAACACATTGGCTATTAAACTTGACTTCTTTTAAAAGATCGAAGGTGTATTAGGCTATCTAAAAAATAATTGCTGCCAGCCATCCCATGTTCCGGTAATAAGTGTAGTTAAGAAACCTCTGAAGGGAAATGGATTCTGGTTAAATATCTTTCCATTAATAATGATGTTATTATGGATGAGGTGATAGCCAAAGAAGTCAGGTTTTTTATAACACATTGGCTATAAAAAACTTGACTTCTTCTAATCGATCGGAGTGTATTAGGCTGCCTGTTCCTTAACATTTCCTGTTCTTTTTATGGTACCCCAGGTTTCCAGTTCGCCCTTTATTGCTTTCCTGAACGAACGGAATAGCACAACATACATTAATTGTCTCCAGAAAAAACGCTGAGGGAAAATGTAAAGTAAATTGGTATACTTTTCTTTCTCCATTCGGAAAGCAATTGCAGCAAAGATCATATCTACAAAGATGAAGATAATGTAATAGAAGAGTACCTGGCCAAAACCATTATGAAGGCTTAAAATTCCTGAAAATCCGGTTAACGTTAAATTATTAATGGCGCTTAGTGAAAAAATACCGCTGATTAAAGAAATAAGCATAAAAAGATCGGCAAGCGGCGAAAATAGTGGTAAAATAATCTGATAGATCAGAATATTTGGCATTCCTACCATTCCAAAATAGCCATACTTCTTGTTAAGCAACGTTTTTCTGTTTTTCCAAAAACTTTGCATTACCCCAAAACTCCAGCGGAAACGTTGTTTTAGCAGCATATTTACTGTTTCTGGTGCTTCGGTATAGGCAATTGCACTGTCACAATTCTTAACTTTGTAACCTGCCCTTAAAATGCGCATGGTTAAATCACAATCTTCAGCAAGGGTATCGATAGTAAAACCACCGATTTCAAGGATGACATTTTTTCTAAAGGCACCTATTGCCCCCGGTACAACAGTAATCGTATTTAATAAATCGAAGGCCCTTCTATCCATATTTTGAGCTGTGATATATTCTATTGATTGCCATTTAGTAATGATGTTGTTGGCATTCCCAACCTTCACAGTTCCGGCTACGGCTGCTATTTTATCGCTATAGAAATAGCGCATGAGTTCAGTAACCGCATCGTGTTTTAATTGCGTATCGGCATCTATACAGACTACAAATTCAGCAGTAGCTTTTGATATACCATAATTTAATGCAGACGCTTTACCTCCATTTTCTTTACGGAAAACCTTTACCATAGGGTGATTGCCAAAGTGTTCATGAATGATATCAAAGGTTTTATCTTTTGAGCCGTCATCTACAAAAATCAGTTCAAAATCAGGGTAAGTGGTTTTTAAAAGACTGTTAATGGTTTGCACAGCAGTAACTTCTTCGTTGTAAGCCGGAATGATAATGCTTACCTTTTCTGAAGGATGCTGGATTAATTTATTCACAGTGCGTTTTGCTCTTTTTCGCTGTCTTATAGCTAAATAAGTGATAAATATAGTCCTTAAGATCGCAAGTACAATCGCCACAGAAAATACAATGTTTAAAATCATGTTTCCGTAGTAAAAGAAATTGATGAAAAAGTAATCACCAGAGCCAGAAAAGCCACTGTTTGCGGTAGATTTTACTGCAGGCATGAGTTCTGATCTTTTTTTACCCATTAAATCGCCTACCGTGGTAAATGTATAACCCTTTGCTTTAAAGAATTTTATAATTCGGGGTAAAGCCGCAACAGTCGCTTCACGGTTTCCGCCGGCATCATGCAGTAAAAGGATATTGCCATTATCCTGTTGCTTCACTACTTCATTAAATATCTGATCGGCAGTTTTACCCGGCTGCCAATCTTCGGGATCGATATATTCACCGATATTGATGTAATTCTCTTTGCGGCTTTGAGCAACGGGTAAAATTTCAGAAATGTTTTGTGGCTCGGCATCGGCATTAAACGGAGCGCGGAAAAGGATTGTGCTGTGTCCGGTAACGGCCTCAATTAACCTACGGGTTGCATTCAGCTCAAATTTTACGCGGGTTGGACCAATAGCAGACATATCTGGATGAAAAAAGGTATGGTTTCCAATTTCGTAACCATCATTATATTCCTGCCTTAACAATTCCATGTTCTTTTCAGCCATAATGCCAACCACAAAGAAACAGCCGGGTACTTTTTCCTGTTTCAAAATATTCAACACCTGTGGGGTATAAACAGGATCGGGGCCATCATCAAAAGTTAAAGCAATTTTTTTGTCGGCCTCTCCAAACCTTTTAATTACGTATTGTTCCGGAAGTCTGGTATACTTTTGATCGGCAATAGAGAAATTTTCTTTATTTAAAGTGAATTTCACACTACCTGGCGTAGGAGTAGAAATGAGATCCAGTATTTCGCCATCACCTAAATAGGAAATCCCGCCCATATTTAAAGAAGCAATTTTGCGTAAATCGAAAGGCTTTTTCTTTAGTGTATCCAGACTAAGATCATTAGAAATAAATGACCATAAACGTTTATCTTCCGAACCTAAACGCCATAAGGCTATACCAGCAATATCCCAATCATCAGCTTTTCGGATTAAATTAAAATAGGTTGCTGCATCGGTAAAGTAAACTTCATGTTTAATCCCACTGCCATCGTTGTAAGTGTAGTTTAAATTGGCAGAAGCTGGATCGTAGTTTATTTTACTTTTATAATTAACAGCCGTTGTCATGGCCTGCTCGTAAGTAACCGGTTGCCCAATTCTATTTTTTGGCCAATCGTAACCGTAGCAAGCTAAGGCAAGGATTACTTTACTGGCATCAACTTTACTGCAAATATCATCAAGTTTTTCTTCTACCCATTCCTGATGGGAAATATCGCCTGCATTACTTTGTTCGGTGTGCTGATCATAAGCCATTACTACAAGGTAATCATTGTATTTTTGAAGGATTTCTGGCTGATAATCGTCGTTTTCGGGTGAAATATCCTGAGAAACAATCAGTTTTTTAGCGTGAAACTGGGTATATAGATTCTTCATAAAAGCGTTAAAACCATCGTTATTTTGGAGGTTTAGTTCTTCAAAATCTATGTTGATCCCACTATAGCCATATTTTTTGGTAATTGCTATTAGATCGTTGATCAATTTTTGCTGAGCAGGTTGATCATTTAATAATCTTCTTACTGCTGCACCATCCCAATGATCCTTATTATAATTTGAAACCACTGCAATAGCCGATTTTTTGCCTGCATGTATTACTTTTAACGCCGCTGTATCTGCCTTATCTACAATAGAATCACCATTTAAAAAGAACGATTCTGTAGCCACCATATCCAAATGGCTGATGTTGCGTTTTAGATCGGATATTGATGATTCTTTACTTGCCGCCCAACTTACGTAAAAGGCCATGTTGATACGCTTGTAATTGCCACGATGGGTTAAAATGCGGTGTTCACGATCTTTTTTGATCTTTTGCAGCTTAGATTTTTCTATGGTGAAATCTTTATACCGCTGCGATTTTTTTAATTTCTCTAATTGTTTTTGTGTTAATGGCGTATTTGTGTTGATAAAAGGCAAATTGGGTGCCTGTACTGAAGACAGCGTATACGCTACGCAGATGATTGCGATAATGAAGACTAAAAAAAAAGTACGGCTTACCCATGTAAATGCATGCCAGCGCCTTTTAGTCTCAGTTTGAAATATTTGTTTTCCGGACATTTTTCTTTTCTGATTTATTAATCAAATGTCACTAACGAGTATGAAGATTGGATGAATGATTTAAAATTAAGCGCCGTGAAATTAGATCGTTAGTTCTACCCGAAGATACTATTTTATTGATTGAAGAATGAATTTTTGCATACTCTTTATCATTAATAAATTAAGGATTTTATAATGTGAATTAAAAAGCAATAATAGGAAAACAAGCATGGGCTATGATAGTCCAACTATTCATTCTAGCCGATGAGAAATAGGTATTGGTACGGGTTTAAATTATTCCGGGTCTTGCCACTATGAAGAGTTTTCCTTGCCGGAGGCCTAACCTGTTTAGCCCTTGGCGAAGCGGTACCCTGCAGGCCAGGAGGTACGATGGCCGAAGCGTACAAGCACAGCAAAGGAATAAACGATGTTTCTTGCACGGTACTTGCGCTCCTAAAACCATTTTTGCAGAAAACAATTTAATTAGCGCCATATAACTTCCCGCGCCAATTGGATAAAAGTTTTTTTGAAAATGTACAGTTCTGTGCTTGTGGAGGACCGCAGCCCCGCTATCCCTACTGCCGATAGAAAAATCGGCATTCGTACTATCGGGTTTAGATTACTCCTGTTCTTGCTACTATGAGGGGGATTCCTTGCCAAAGGCCCAACCAGTTTAGCCCTTGGCGGAGCGGTACCCTGCAGGCCCGGAGGTACGACGGCCGAAGCATACAAGCATAGCAAAGGAACAAACGATGTTTCTTGCACAGTCCTTGCGCTCCTAAAACCATTTTTACAGAAAATAATTTAATTAGCCACATAACTTCCCGCGCCAATTGGATAAAAGTTTTTGGAAATGTAAAGTTCTGTGCTTGTGGAGGATTACAGCCCCGCTATCCCTACTGCCGATAGAAAAATCGGCATTCGTACTATCGGGTTTGAATTACTCCTGTTCTTGCTACTATGAGGGGTTTTCCTTACCAGAGGCCCAACCAGTTTAGCCCTTGGCGGAGCGGTACCCTGCAGGCTTGGAGGTACGACGGACGAAGCGTACAAGCATAGCAAAGGAACAAACGATGTTTCTTGCAAGGTACTTGCGCTCCTAAAACCATTTTTACAGAAAATAATTTAATTACCGACATAACTTCCCGGCCAATCGGATAAGAGGCTTTTTGGAAATGAACAGTTCTGTGCTTGTGGAGGAATGTAGCTTATCATAACGCAATGATTGGACTCTGTTGTAAAGTCACAAAAAAGCCGACAATTACAAAAATGCCGGCTAATTTTATCTATTCAGTATGATGGGTGCTGAAACCAATCCGATAACTATCGGATCAGCATGATTTTCCGTTACTCTTCTAAATAACCAAACCTGCCTTGGTTATAATCTTCAATGGCTTGATGGATTTCGGCTTCAGTATTCATTAAAAAGGGGCCGTACTGAGCAACTGGTTCGTCGATTGGTTCTCCGCTCAAAACTAAAATTACACTGTTTTCCAAAGCTTCGATGTTAATTTCTGTGCCTTGGTTGCTGAAGTGGACAAAATCATCTGCTCCTGCGGTTTCCAGTCCGTTTATTTTAATCGAGCCTTCAATCACCATAAATCCGGTATTAAAATTCTCAGGGAAGTTAAACGTAACTTCGCCACCTTTCTTTAGCCGGGCATTATACAGTTCTATGAGACTAAAAGTGTTTGCATTGCCTTTTATGCCTTTATAATTACCTGCGATAATTTCAATTTTCCCTCCATTCTTCGGTAAATCAAAATGGGCCATATCTGCCTGATTAATTGCCTGATATCCTGGTTTACCCATTTTATCCTTCGCAGGAAGATTAACCCAAAGCTGAACCATTTGAAATGGGCCGCCATTAAGGCTGTATTGTTCTTCGTGATATTCTTTGTGTAATATGCCACTCGCGGCAGTCATCCATTGTACATCGCCAGGATAAATCACGCCACTGTTTCCAGAGCTATCGTGATGGGCAACCGCGCCGTGATAGGCAATCGTTACCGTTTCGAAGCCCCTATGAGGGTGAACACCAACGCCGCGTGGTTCTTTCCTTGCTGAAAATTCGATCTTTGAGCCATAATCCATCAGGAAAAAAGGACTCATATCGATTTGATATCCGCTTGGAAAAAAATTGTGTACCCTAAAACCATCGCCAACCATATGTGGCGCCGGAGCTTTTAGTACTTTTTCTATTTGTTTTGTTTCCATTACCTTCAAGTTAAATAAGGCATGGCGCATAGGGCATGGAGTAATAACCCCATGCTTAAATTCCCTTTGCTCTATGCTTGTTTCACAAACTGTAATTCGCCTAAAATGCGAACTTCTTCACTTACCATTACGCCACCAGTTTCTAACGCAGCATTCCAGGTTAAACCGAATTCAGAACGGTTAATTTTTCCACTTAAGGTAAACCCTGCTTTGGTATTTCCCCAAGGGTCGGTAGCAATGCCACCAAATTCTGCGGTTAATTTTACAGGTTTAGTTTCGCCTTTAATCGTTAAATCGCCTTTAACGATATAATCGCCGCCATCTTTTTCTACTGAACTGGATTTAAATTCGATGTGTGCAAATTTTTCTGCATCGAAAAAATCACCACCTTTTAAATGGTTATCGCGGTCAGTATTTCCGGTGTCAAGCGAGCCGATATCACCTTTGAAAGAAATCTCTGCATTTTCAAATTCATCACCTTCAGACAATAATTCTGCTGAAAAAGATTTTAAACTACCTGTTACAGTAGTAATCATTAAGTGTTTTACTTTAAATTGTAATTCGCTGTGGGTTGGATCTAATGTCCATTTCTGTTGTGCCATATCTTTTGTTTTTTGAGCTGTTTAATATTAACAACACAAAAGTACAGCGCAGGTTTTTATTACATATTGATGTATGATAAGAAAGGGAAATTAATTGAATGAGAGAAGGATATAATGATGGAATGATAGAATTATGGAATGTGAGAAAGGTTGAAAGGTTAGATTTAATAATGCCATTCACTCATTCAAAATTCAGTCATTCAATAACTCAGTCTAAGGTCTGAAATGTTTATTCGCAAGTTCCTTTCTCACGCGGCTAAGTGATTCGGGTGTAATGCCCAGATAAGATGCGATCATCCATTGTGGTACACGGAGTGTAAGGTTAGGGTAAAGTTTAATAAAATCAAGGTATCTTTCTTCCGCTGTTGCGCTTAATAACATGTTAATTCTTTTCTGCATAAAGCGGATCGAATTATTTAACAGTTTGATTTGCATGGGTTGTAAGCAAGGTACCTTTCTGGCTGCTTCTTCCATGAAATTGTTGGGCATTAATACCGCTTCGGTTGTTTCAATAGCATCGATAAAGAATATCGATGGCTCATTGTTCATGTTGTTACGATCAGAGACCAGCCAGTTTTCTGGGGCGAACTGAAGGATGTGTTCTTTACCTTTTGCATCAATCGAATAGGCCCGCAACAAACCTTTACCTACAAAATATCCGTGTTTGAAATTATCGCCGGTATATTGAACTATTTCGTTCTTCTCGAATTTTTTAATCTTTAAAACAGACGATATGCTTTCGAACTGTTCATCAGTTATTTCTATTTTTTCCTGTAAGTATTTTTGAAACTGATGAATCATAAAGATGGAATGTTATTTTTTTACGGGCTTAATATCGGAAAAATCTACACCACATTTGCAATTACCGCCACAACCATCTTTTTTTACCTGTAAAGATTTGAAAACCAAACGGCCAACATATACCAGTGCTACCGCAAAAAGTAAAAAGACTAAAATCGTTTGAATATCCATAATGCAAATATAAGGGCTTTTAGCATTTTGGTGTTCAGATGAATGTAAATATATTGGAGTATTATTAATAGTTAACCGCAAAGCGCGCAAAGCATTTCGCAAAGAAACGCTAAGTTTTACCACAGAGATAACCGAGTTTTACACGGAGTTAACAGAGCGGATTTTGAGGTGTTTTGCCACGGATTCACACGAGAGATTGTAACACTGTGCTTTTTTCTTTAACACATTTTTACTACAGCATAGTTTTCCTTGCCATCCGTATTTCCGTAGCTGATGATTATTGAGTTAATAATTGTTTATGTTCGTGGAGACACCAACCTTGGCTTAAGAAAGATTACTCTTTGTGATCCTCTGTGCCTCTTCTCTGTGCGCTCGGTGGTTAAATAAATAATCTTTGGGTCTTCTCTTGACGGTCTTTGCGGTTATAACGAAGAGTTATTCCATAAATCCTATTGTGCCACCAACCCAATCAAAGTCGGCATTGTAACGGACGCCAATCATTTTTCCTTTGCTTAACCTTGCCAGATTAATACAAAGCTGAGGCTCACCACCGTCAGGCCATAGATACATCATCCTGATTTCGGCCTTTACCCCACCATCCGGCGCCTGAACGGCTGGTTCGTAATGTACTTTCCGCTGCAAAATCCAGTTTTCAGGATCTTTGATATTGGTAATATGCGTTTCGCTTACATCGATAATTACGCCCATGCCGGCGAAAGAAAATAATGGCTTTAATACGTAGTTTTCTAAATCGCCGGGAATCGTTTTTACCTCATTTAAAAAACGTGTTTCGGGTACAAATTCGCTTTTTAAAAATGGCATGGTGTACTTGCTGATGCGATAGAACCAGTTGGGGTGCGTTACCCATTCCACATCGAGTTCTTCACGTGGATCGAAACTGTTGTTGAAGATTTTGGTGTTATCGGCAACTTCATCAAATATCAGGCGGTTATAAATTCTTTTTAACTGAATCTGTTGGCCATCTTCTTCATAAAACAATTGTTTTCCTGCTTTTTTAATGTCTTCGAGAGCCAAAATCTTGATGCCTAATAATTTTTGCGTGACAAAAAAATCGATGGCGGTTTTTTGATTGGGTGCATCCACATCCATCAAAGCCACCTCTTCCGGCTGATGTTTACCAATAATCACTTCTTTAAGCAGTTTAATGTATTTTTCTTCGTTAAAGCCGTTCAAAAAATAATTTACGGAAGGATCTATATCGAAATTTGTTTTAAAAGTTTTAGCCAAATGGTGCTGAAAACCATATAACGAGGGGAAACCCTGCATTTCGATCAACATAGGGGTGAGTTCTCCGTTTTTATCTTTACAAATGCCGAAATCGAAGGTTAAAAAGTGTGGCTGCTCATTTTCATTAGGTACGTTCCATTCTGAAGGGATTGCCTTTTGAGTTAGCGCTTTAAAATTGGGTTGCTTAATCAGATTTATAATTTCTTCTCCTGCTGCAATTAATTTTTCTTTTAAAGCTTTCGGAACAAAAACAGGTGTTTCTGCGACCCTGAATGGAATTGAAGGGTAGCCATTTTGTAGTTTAGCGAGGAAGGTTTGGTATTTCTCGTCCGTAAATTGTTGGTTATATTTTTGGCGTTGAGCAGGTATCATAGGTTTTTGTGTTTGATTTCTGTTGCCGAATCCGTCATTACAAAAGAGTGATCGTCATTTCGACCGTAGTGGAGAAATCTATCGACGTTTATCATATACTTTTTTAATAGATTTCTCCATTCCGCTGCGCTCCAGTCGAAATGACGACTAAGCAAAATGCCGGCCTTTTTTACACCGCTTTCAAATCCCCAATTGCTTTTTGTAAAAAATTAGGTAAAATAACGCTTTGCGTAAGCACAATCCTTGCCGGATCGTCTAAACTGTTTAACATATCAAGGTATTTTTGTTCGCCATGCATGTCAACAATTGCTTTTTTCTTTTCTTCCTGAAGCAAATACATTTTCATGCCCACTGGATCGGCTTCTGGATGGAACTGTGTGCCAATAATTTCATCAGAAAAGCGGATCGACATCATGCAGCGTTCTAAATCGACATGTTTACGTTCCTTTTCGATGGCCAACAATTTTGCACCTTTTTTCTCAAAAGCAGCAAAATCTGGTTCTATTACTTGCCAATCTCTACTGTCGACCGAAAAGAAAGGGTTGGTGATGCCATTAAAAATTTCATCTTTTTCTCCATCTTCGGTCAGTGTAATCGGGAAAATCCCAAAAGCATTAGACCGTCTTTCAGTTACGTTACCCAATTCATATTTTCTACAAGCCAATTGAAAGGAATGGCAGATTAAAAAAGCATATTTTTTTCTTTCGTCGCTTTTTTGGTTAAAAACTTCAATCTGATCGAGCAAATTAAAGAAATCATTTTCCCATTGTTCGCCTTTACTTTCAATTGGGCTCCCTGGTCCGCCACTAGAAATATAGGCATCGTAACCAATACCCGGTATTTCGCCTTTTTGCCTTAAATCAAAAATATCAAAGCTTAAATCAACATTGTTTTCCTTTTTAAAACGGGATAAAACTTCCTGAATTCCCCGCATACCCTGATTAGGTGCGCCGTTATTCATGTCAATAACGGCTACCTTTAACGCTCTTTTATCCATTATAAAATTACTTTGCACCAATAAGTGTTTGAGTAGTAATGTAATCTACCACTGACTCAAAGTTACCGGTTTGCTGGTAAACAGCCAACTGTCTGTCTGCACCTGTGCCATGCTCCAGTATTTTATGCACATAACTAATGTCTTCGCGGCAGCCCAAATCGTCCACTACGTCATCTACAAAATCCAATAATTCTAAAACGAGATTGCGGCAATTAACTTCCATTTCTTTACCAAAATCGATCAAATTACCATCAATACCATAACGTGCAGCCCGCCATTTGTTTTCATTGATCAATGCTCTTGAATAACTGATAAACTCCATATTCTGCAAACGCAGTTTATACAGTTTAGCACATAATGCCTGAAATAATGCCGTAAAAGCCATGGTTTCATCAATCAGCATTGGGCAATCGCATATTCTGAATTCTACTGTATCAAAAAATGGATGCACACGGATGTCCCACCAAATCTTCTTTGCATTGTCCATGCAATTGGTTTTGATCAGTAGTTTTACATAGTTGTCATAATCCTCAATGCTATTAAAGATATCTGGAATGCCTGTGCGCGGAAATTTGTCGAAAATTTTAGTCCTGAAAGATTTATAACCTGTGTTCCGCGATTCCCAGAATGGAGAATTGGTGGACAAAGCAAAAACGTGCGGTAAAAAATACCTCACCTGATTGGCGATGTGAATGGCCAACTCACGCGATTGAAAGCCTACATGCACGTGCAAACCAAAAATAAGGTTAGAACGCGCAGCCTCCTGTAATTCGTTCACAATCTCGTTATAACGGGGATGTTCAGTAATTAACTGTTTTTCCCAGTGCGAGAAGGGGTGTGTACCAGCAGCTCCAATTCTTAAGCCTTGTTCTCCGGCAAGTTGAGATACGGTGTAGCGCAATTGAGAAATCTCTTTGCGCGCTTCTGTGGTGGTTTTACAAATACCCGTTCCAACTTCTACTACCGCCTGGTGCATTTCTGCTTTAACCTGGTCTTTGTGAATCTTTTGGGCTGCTTCAACAATTTTTTGATCGTGGGAAGTAAGCTCTCTGGTAACGGGATCAATTACCATGTACTCTTCTTCTATGCCCAGCGTAAACTCGTTCATGTTAATATTGATTAGAATTTAAATCCCAATTATTTTTTTGCTACTGCCTTTTTAGGCTTTGCAGCTTTCTCTGTTGCTGCAGTTTTAGCCTTTTCAGTAGCGGTAACTTTCTTTGGTGCGGCTACTTTAGCAACATTTGAGTTGGCTATTAATGGTTTACCACCAACTGACGATTTGATGTATTCACCCCAGGTTAAATTGTCTTGTCCGTCTTTTTGTGCTTTAGCCCTTTCAATGGCATAATTTGCAGTGGTTTCTACTACCCAGTCAAAATTTTCCTGACCAACACTTTTAATGTCCGCATCAGGTGCAGGGTTACAGAAATCGATTGCAATAGGCACTCCATCGCGCACAGCGAATTCAACAGTATTAAAGTCGTAGCCCAAATATTTGCATAATTTTAAGGTGTATTCTTCTACTGTTTTAAGCAATTTCGGATCCGGCGATTTACCTTCTGTTGCATAACGTAAATGATGTGGATTGCGTGGATCGTACTGCATAATACGAACGTATTTGCCGCCTATACAATAACACCTAAAGTATTCTTCGAAAATAATTTCTTCCTGCAAAAGCATCACCAGTTGTTGGGTGCCACTGTGTTTATCAAAAAAATCTTCTTTATCATGAAGTTTATAAACATCTCTCCAGCCACCACCATCGTAAGGTTTCATATAGGCGGGAAAACCAGTATACTCAAAAATGGCATCCCAATCTAAAGGCATGGTGAGGTTTGAAAACGATTCCCCGGTTGTTCCTGTAGGATGCTCGCGTGATGGGATTAAAGCTGTTTTGGGCACGGGTACACCAATCTGTTCGGCCAGCGCGTTATTGAAAAATTTTTCATCGGCACTCCACCAAAATGGGTTGTTGATTACGGCAGTTCCGGTAATGGCAGCATTTTTTAACGAGGCGCGGTAAAATGGTACATCCTGCGAAATACGGTCGATAATTACGGAATAACCCAGTGGCACATTCTGAAATATTTTGTCTATTTTAACCGCTTCTGCGGTAATGCCTTTTTCTGCTTTTTGATTGATCCTTTCGATTACTGCTTCAGGAAAAGAACGCTCCTGTCCGAATAAAATCCCTATTTTTTTCATTGGTATATTTTAAGTTTAATTGTTTAAGCATTATGGTTAATTGCTTAACTGGTTAATCGATTAATTGTTTGATGATTATATCCTAAATCGACTCGGGACTTAAGATTGCCGACTTTAGACTAAACTAAAGCTGTGCAATATAATTAGGAAACATTTCTCTCCAGATAGGCCAATCATGATCAGCATTTTGTCTAATATCTAACCAGTGGTCAATGCCCTTCTTGTTTAAAATATCCGATAGGCGCTCATTATCTGGTCTGCACATATCACGGTCTGTTGTACCCAACACAATTTTCATGTAATGCAGTTCTGGGTTGCTGTTGTTTAAAAGGTTATCTACAGGGTTATTGAAATAAACATCATCGTTGTAAAAGCCGTCAAGTTGGCCAGAGATATCGAAAGCGCCACTCATGCTGAACATATGGCTAACCAACCAGGGATGCCGGAAAGCGAAATTTGCTGCATGATAACCTCCAAAACTGCAGCCTGCTGTAATAATTTTACTATGTCCGGTTTCGTGCCTTGCCAAAGGCGCTACCTCTTCCAGTAAATACTTGTCGTACCAAATGTGGTTTTTGACCCTGTCGGCAGGATGGATACCTTTGTTGTACCAACTCAATTTGTCAACGCCATCAGGACAATAAATTTTGATTTTTCCTTCGTTGATAAATCCCTCAACAGAATCTATCAATTTGAAATCTTTAGTTTCAAAATATCGACCCATACTTGTTGGGAACAGTAGGATAGGTATACCACCGTGACCAAAGATGAGCATGTCGATTTCGCCGTTTAAATTCGGACTATACCATTTCTTATGTTCTTCTTTAACCATAATAAAAATTGAATGATTAAGGTATAAATTAAAATCTACAAAAGGAATTGTTTAAAGAGTAAAATAATACAAATTAAACGCTATTGTAAAAATTAACCCATGATAATTAATAGTTTACAGAGATTTGTACCTTTGCAGCCTAATTCTGAGGCAATAGCCACGTGATAGGGGATTTGATTATGATGTACACCACAATTTTATCGGTAAAAGTTAACACCAGCAACTTTAAAATACCCTCTGCTTACTTAAAGCATGAGGTAGAAATAGATATTTATACACCTGAAGGTATTTTAGGGAATGAGAAAATAGAGCTTCTTTTATTAAATGACGGGCAGGATGTGGCCAAAATGAATTTCCGCCGGATTTTGGAAGAAGCGCACCATGGCAAAAGAAACCATAGGTTAATTGTTGTTGCCATTAAGGCTTCAGAAGAACGACTGATGGAGTATGGTGTCGCGGGGGTTCCTGATTTTAAGGGCCGGGGTGCAAAGGCTGATTTATACGCCGATTTTGTGATTAAGGAACTTTTACCTTTCGTTAAAAAGAAAATTGCGATGCCGATAACAGGCAAGGTAGGTTTTGCAGGATTTTCTTTGGGTGGCTTATCTGCGTTTGATATTGCCTGGAATAATCCTTCGGCTTTTGATGCTATCGGTGTTTTTTCGGGTGCATTCTGGTGGAGAAAAAAAGACCTGGCCGAGGGTTATACCGATGCTGACCGCATTATGCACCAGCAGCTGGAAAATACTTCTACCAAGCCGGATATGAAATTCTGGTTAATGACGGGAACAGAAGACGAAAAGGCCGACAGGAATAAAAATATGATCATCGATTCGATAGATGATACCATTGATGTTGTTAAAATCCTCCTGAATAAAGGTTACAAAAGACCAGAAAATGTTTTTTATTATGAAAAAGTTGGTGGCAAACACGATGTTCCAACCTGGGAAAGTGTAATGCCAGCCTTTTTGGACTGGGCGTTTGAGGTTTAGTTAGAACTTCGTCAAATCCCAGGAGGTCTTCATCTCTCCATTCCATTGCGTTTCAGTCGAGATGGCGCGTGTTATAAAAAAGTTATTTACTCATACTTCAAAAAAATGCCGGTATCAAATATCGTCCATAAACAACTGCGTTGACCGCAGGCTTTTAATGCTGCATTTGCCCAGGTATTACAGGTTTTAAAAATGCTGTAACTCCCCTCTGCTTCATAAAACGCATCGCCAATATCATAATGGATGTTTGATTTCACGTTGATCAAATGGCCTGCTGCATCTTTTTTGAAACTATTTAAGATATACTTAATAAGTTGTTTGTATTGCGAATGGCTAATCATAATTTTTTTGCAGCTGGCATCTTCCCGTATGTTTT
Organism: Pedobacter sp. MR2016-19; assembly: GCF_014947265.1. NCBI lineage: Bacteria > Pseudomonadati > Bacteroidota > Sphingobacteriia > Sphingobacteriales > Sphingobacteriaceae > Pedobacter > Pedobacter sp. MR2016-19. The sequence goes on along the minus strand of NZ_JADCNK010000006.1, from coordinate 100,431 downwards.
TGTAATAAGTGGTGTGCATCGCCGATGTGCTTAATCCGGATATTGCCCTTAAGCCATTGCTTAATTTAAGGTCAGAAAATTCCGGCGTTTCGAGGTAGAATTTTTTATCACCCCAGCCTATAGCCAGGAATTGATAAGTGCTATCGGCTTCAAGCGTATTTAGATAATTTATTTCTTTTGTCCAGTTGATTTGTTCGGTAACCGCAGGAAGCACAATATCTGTGTGTACGCCATTTGTCATAATATAAATGGCAATTTCTTTTGGGTTTGTTGGATTGGCATTTACGGTAATACGTGAGCAGCAAAAAGCAGTGAGGAAGTAAATCCCAATCAATGCGATAAAAACCATTAAAAATCTGCCTGTATATTTTAAAACCTTTTTATTCATTCTGATCTGTTTGTTACGATTAATACACCAGCGGCATTTTTGGTAACCCAATTTGCAGAATAATTTTGTCTATCGATTTTATTGATGGCAGTATCGAAAAACATGATTTTTTGCGGCTTTAAGTTATTCCTATCTTAACAGCATGATAAAAGGATTATTTGAAACACACATTTACGTAGAGAACTTAGAAAGATCGATCGAATTTTATAGCAATGTTTTAGGTTTAACACAATGCCATTATGAAGAAGAACGCAGAATTGCCTTTTTCTGGATCGGCAAACCTCGGGAAGCCATGTTGGGGATTTGGGAAAAACCAAAAGCCGAAATTGATATCAGGCATTTTGCATTCCGTTGTGAGGTGGATGATGTGCTGAATAAATCAGTTCAATTTCTCGAATCTAAAGGCCTTCAGCCTTATAATTTTCTTAAAAGTGGAAATCACGAACCTATGGTTTTCGCCTGGATGCCGGCTTTAGCTATTTATTTTAACGATCCTGATGGGCATGCATTGGAGTTTATTGCCATTTTGGAAGGAGAATCGAAGCCGGAACTGGGGGTGATTTCTTATTCGGAATGGATGAGCGCTAATTAAGGCTGATTAGCACTTGGTTTGAAAACATTAATAGTATGAGTAGCCGAGTGATTTAAACCCGATGGAAACGGCAGCTCCGAATTTTTTATGAGGACTATAGTGCACAGCGGGGCCGAAGCCAACCTAAGTGCTACTACAATTGCTTTTCTAATTAAAGATGAGATAATTACAACATTATCATAGCATTAAATAGCGAGCCATATAGTAGAAATACCATTTTTAAACACTATCTTTGCGCCAAATTTATAGGCGCATTTTATGCAAAAGATTAGAAATATAGCTATTATAGCACACGTTGACCACGGTAAAACCACTTTGGTTGATAAAATTTTACACTCTTGTTCTGTTTTTCGTGATAACGAACAAAAAGGAGAATTGATATTAGATAACAACGATTTAGAGCGTGAACGTGGGATCACTATCGTATCTAAAAACGTATCGGTACAATATAAAGACGTAAAAATTAACATTATCGATACACCTGGTCACGCGGATTTCGGCGGTGAGGTTGAGCGTGTATTAAAAATGGCTGATGGTGTACTTTTACTTTGCGATGCTTTTGAAGGTGCAATGCCTCAAACACGTTTCGTAACGCAAAAAGCTTTGGCATTAGGTTTAAAACCAATCGTGGTGGTAAACAAAGTGGATAAAGAAAACTGTCGCCCGGAAGAGGTTTATGAGCAGATTTTCGAATTGTTCTTTAACCTTGAGGCAACTGAAGATCAATTGGATTTCCCGGTAATCTATGGTTCATCTAAACAAGGATGGATGAGTACTGACTGGCAGAAACCAACTACAGATATTTTCGCATTGTTAGATGCGGTTGTGGCTAATATTCCACCTGCACCAATTAACGATGGAACTTTACAAATGCAAATTACTTCGTTAGATTATTCTTCTTTCGTAGGTCGTATTGCAATCGGTCGTGTTCACCGTGGTACAATTAAAGAAAACCAACCGGTTACTTTAATTAAACGTGATGGCAAAATCGTTAAAACAAGAGTTAAAGAACTTTACACTTTCGAAGGTTTAGGAAAAATCCGTACTCAGGAAGTTAGTTCTGGCGATATTTGTGCAGTTGTGGGTATTGATGGTTTTGATATTGGTGATACCATCGCTGATTTCGAGGCGCCAGAGCAATTACCAGTGATTAGCATTGATGAGCCAACAATGAATATGTTGTTCACCATTAACAACTCCCCATTCTTTGGTAAAGAAGGTAAATTAGTTACTTCTCAACGTATCAAAGATCGCTTGATGAAAGAAATGGAAAAAAATCTTGCACTTAAAGTTGTTGAAACCCAAGGCGCAGATTCATGGTTAGTTTATGGCCGTGGTATTCTCCATTTATCGGTATTAATCGAAACGATGCGTCGTGAAGGTTACGAGTTACAAGTTGGTCAGCCACAGGTTATCGTTAAAGAAATCGATGGTAAAAAACATGAGCCAATTGAAACTTTAATCGTTGATGTACCGGGTGAGGTTTCTGGTAAAGTAATTGAATTGGTAACCCAACGTAAAGGTGAGTTGCTGATTATGGAGCCAAAAGGGGATTTACAACATTTAGAATTCGAAATTCCGTCTCGTGGTATTATCGGTTTACGTAACAACGTATTAACTGCTACTGCTGGTGAAGCGATTATGGCTCACCGTTTCAAAGCTTACGAGCCTTGGAAAGGTGTAATTCCTGGTCGCTTGAATGGCGTTTTAATCTCTATGGATAAAGGTATGACTACTGCTTATTCTATTGATAAATTACAGGATAGAGGTCGTTTCTTTGTAGATCCAGGAACTGATATTTACGAAGGTCAGATTTTAGGAGAGCACATCCGCGATAACGATTTAGTTATTAACATCGTTAAAGGAAAAGCATTAACCAACATGCGTGCTTCTGGTACAGATGATAATGCTCGTATCGCACCTGCAATTAAATTCTCGTTGGAAGAGGCTATGGAATATATCCAGGCTGATGAGTATATCGAAGTTACGCCGCAAAGCATGCGTTTACGTAAAATTCTTTTAACAGAGCAGCAACGTAAAAATAACGGTAGATAGTACACTTAACCCCTAAATTCCCTAAAGGGGGATTTACAATATAGCTTACTAAAGCCTCGATGTAAATCGGGGCTTTTTTGCGTTTACCAATTAGTATTAATAATAGAGCATAACAAATTGCTGTCTGTTTTACCACCTGAGGCATCTAAGAACATCTGAGCTGGGTGTCTATTTCTAGTGTGAACTAAGATGGCTTATTAGGTGGTCAGAAAGAGAAAAACAAGTTTGCTTTTTGTTTAATCAAGTCTTGGGCGAATTAAGGTGTAAAAATTAATTAGGAAAGCAATTTGAATACCTTTTTTAAAGTCAGTCCTTCTTTTCGCTAAATCCCCGATGAAACCTGTGAAACAATCAAGTACACCATAAAAAAACAAAAAATAGTGCTTAAATCGGGGATACCGCTGCAATAAGGTTTAGAATCGTCAGGGCTGTGCTCATAGGTTTGGCTGTCATTAAGTGTATGGCCTTAGGATTTTAATGGGAAGAACAGAACTTGAGGTGCCTAGTTTGCCAATTGATTTTTAATCAGATCTGCCATTTTCTGTCAGCATTTTTTCATAAAACTTATGGGAATAAAAAACTAACAATCGGATGGCAATTAATTTTGCCCTCTGCTTTAATTTTGTGTCTTTCCAAGCAAACTAATCGTTCCCATCATGATTAATAAAGGGTTATCCAAAATGGGTATATTTTTATTAAATATGCTCTCGCTGTTTCCGCTATTTATTTTATATAGATTGGCAGATGTATTTTATGTGTTAATTTTTTATGTTTTTGGCTACCGTAGAAAAGTGGTTAAAGAAAATCTGGTTAATGCTTTTCCAGAGAAAACCACCGCTGAAATTTATGCTATAGAAAAACGGTTCTATAAATTTTTGGCTTCACTTTTTATCGAAGTGATCAAAATGAAAAGCATCTCCAAAAAAGAGCTTAATAAAAGGGTGAAATTTAAAAATACCGATCTGGTAGAAGCCTATCTTAAAAATAACGAAAGTGTAATTTTCTGTTCATCACATTATGGCAATTATGAATGGGTATGCATGGCTATTGGTTTAAACTTTTCCGGCAAACATTACCCAATTTATAAACCGCTGAGTAGTGAAGCTTTTGATAGTTGGTTCCTGAACATGAGAAGTAAATTCGGTAACAATATGGTGTCGATGCGTCAAACTTTGAGGGCTATTCAATCGAGTAAAAATGAGGCGACCATGTTTACTTTTGGAAGTGACCAGGCTCCTTCAAAAGATGAATCAAACTACTGGACCATGTTTTTAAACCAGGAATCGTCGATCCAATTGGGTGTAGAAAAAATTGCTAAAAAAACCAATCGTCCTGTTTTTTACCTAAAGATAAATCATTTAAAAAGGGGCTATTACGAAGTAGACTGTGTTCCGATCTGTTTAAATCCTGATGAAACTGCTGAATTTGAAATCACTGAAATGCATACCCACTTTTTGGAAGATATGATCAAAGAAGCGCCGGCTTATTGGTTGTGGAGTCACCGAAGGTGGAAATATAAACCAGTGCCGAAAGTTTCGAAAGTTACTGCCGAAGATCAGATTATAATGGATACAATGGCTTAAGGCATTACTTTGTTTTAAGTGATATCTAATATTGTACAGCATAATTTTTAAATATTTTATATTTGAGAACATAAATGCTGCTGATGAAAATCTTCAAAAAAACACTCTTAATCCTGATATATTCCTTCTTTTTATTGCTTTTTATGCTCCTGCTCTGGAAACCATACCTCAGAAGGGTATTAAGATATAGAACGCCCAGTGCCGAAACTTATAAAATTTTTCCACAGGAAGTTTCACATAAAAGTGATTCGGCTTTTCATTTTATCAGACCTATAAAACAAAGGAATGATCTGGATACACTTCATGTATTAGATGGAAATAACCGATCCATTTCCTTAAAAGACTATTTAAAAAATGGACAGGTCAATGTTTTTATCGTAATTAGGAATGATAGTGTTTTATATGAACGATATGATAAGGGTTATAGCGATAGTACCTTAAAGAGTATATTCTCGGGAGCTAAGAGTATGATTTCTATTGCTATCGGTCAGGCATTGGCAGATCATAGTATTAAGAGCTTAGATGATAAAGTAACACAATACATTCCTGAATTAAAATCGAACCCTGCCTTTGCGCAAATTACTTTAAAAAATCTCCTGGAGATGAAATCGGGACTTGAATTTCAGGATGCGTTGGGTGGGATTGTAAAGGCATTTTTCTCTGATGAAGCCAAATATTATTATACTGATGATATGAAAGCGCAGTTGATGAAAGTTAAACTGGTAAATAAGCCCGGTACGGTTTGGGTCTACAAAAGTATCGATCCGATTTTATTAGGCTGGGTTTTAAAGAAGGCAACGGGTAAATCAGTAGCGCAGTATTTTGAAGCAAATGTGTGGAAACAGATCGGCACTCAATATAATGCTACCTGGGGGCTAGATCAGGTAAACGGTTTAACCAATACTGCCAGCCGGTTTCAGGTAACGGCTATTGATTTCGCTAAAATCGGGCGTTTATATTTGAATAAAGGGAAATATCATGGAAAGCAGGTTGTGCCGGAAGATTGGGTAAATCAATCTGTTAATATTGGTGCTGAAAAACCAGCATCCGCAAAAGGCTGGCAAAAATCAGCTCATCATTACCTTTGGTGGATTCCGCAGGAAGGGAACAAGGGAGATTATGCTGCTGAAGGTATGCTGGGGCAAAGGCTGTATATTGATCCGAAAACGAATACTATTATTGTGCAATTCGCCGATCATAGAGCAGGTAATTATCCTTACCGGAAAATCAGCAGGTATCTGAGTGGATTCCCATTCAGTTATCCGAAGGGTTAATAACTACTGAGAACACCGAGTTTTCAAAGAGAAAGATGAGTTAAGCAGACTATTCGTTCGCTACGGACTCAGGAATAGATAATATTTCCGTGTGTTCCTTGCTTTCGTGGCCAATATATTATTTCACATTTAAACATTCTCTGTTTTCTCTGTGATATTTATTCGTGAACTTTGTGATAAAAAAATATATACATATTTCCATAAAACAGTACATTGCCTCTGCATGGAAAACAACGATGTAAAAATTTCAAAAAAGAAGCCGATTTTTCCGGTTACACCTGCTTTGCAGAAATATTTGCGTACTTATCAGCGCGAAGCCAAACTGCCCATCGGTTATAATGATCTGATGCAGTTTAACGAGGCTTTCCCTTTAATGGATAAGTTTGGTAAAGATTCGCTCTGGGAAGGGCCGATTTATGCGCAGGATCTAATTGAAAGATTGCACGATGGTTTGAAAGAAATTTATGCAAATCTTAAAGCATCGGGTAACCTGCGTATTGTTGAACATAAATACATCGATAAAATAGAGTATTGTACTTTTGGCAATACCCATCCTTTCCGTATCCGGATTGTAAACCGTTTGAATGATGTTTATGATTACTTCTACATTAAAAAAGCGGATGCCTCTCGGATTTACGGTTTAGAGATGGAAGAAATCCTGTCACCAAATCAGGTAAATTACCTGGTAGATGGCAATACCTTGGTAGAAGAGCATATTGCCGGGATTCCAGGAGATGTTTTTACAAAAGGACAGTTGTATACTCCAGAGTTTAACCCAACCCGTATTGCAAAAGAGTTTGTGAAGTTTAACGAGCGTTGTTTGATTATGCTTTTGGGCGACATGCGTGCTTATAATTTTGTAGTACAAATTACACCAGATTTTGATGATATCCAGTTCCGTATCCGCGCTATAGATTTTGATCAGCAGTTTTACGAAGGCAACCTGAAGGTTTATTTGCCCCAGTTTTTTAAAGAGAACCTGCCTTATGTAAAAATGAGCATGGAGCAATTGACGGAGAAAACCGTATTGCAATACCAGCAGGAAGAACGCTCGTCTATTGTGCACCGGGTGAGGAGTGAGCGACACCGATTAACTGATCTCCGCGACGTTTCGAACAAAGAAGAACTCACCACGCCGGAAAATATCGCTTTGTTAAAACAGGGCATGAGCGATTATTTTAAGGATACGAATTATCTGCGCTGCAAAACCATGACCGACATTATCGAACTGAATATTAAAAATATCATCAGGCAGGTAAAGCTTTAAGAAATAATTGGTTAAATTACATCTCAAAATCAAACCTTTATGTTATGAAAAATATAATTCTTTACAGTTTTTTTATTTTATTCGTTAGTACTGCTTTTAAACCTGACGTACCACCTGCAAGTGCCGATGCGATATTAACCAGCGCAATTGCCAAAGCGAAAAAAGAAAAGAAGTATGTTTTTGTATTATTTCATGCTTCCTGGTGTGGCTGGTGCCATAAAATGGATGATAGCATGAACGATCCGGAAATTAAAGCTTATTTTGAGAAAAGTTACGTAATTGAGCATTTAACGGTATTGGAATCGAAAGGAAAAGAAAATCTTGAAAATCCTGGTGCTGCCGAATTGTTGAAGAAGTACAAAAGTGATGGTTTCGGCATTCCGGTGTGGTTTATTTTTGATGCCAATGGCAAATTAATTGTTGATTCACATCTCCGTCCCGAGGGCACTGGATTGGAAGTAAAAGGTCAAAATATCATTGGTTGCCCTGCTTCTAAGGAGGAAATAAAGGCCTTTACAGATGCGCTCAAAAAGACCTCTAAATTAAATGATGCAGAATTAGCAAAAATAGCTGAACGTTTCAGAAAAAACGATCCAAAATATAAAGGGTAATTACAAAGAATTGTTTAATCCTCACTGACCTTTTTAGTGGTGTTGGATGTTACATCCAATATTGAAAACGGTTCTGTCAGGTAATTCCATTTTATAGAGAATAATGCTCCATCAGATGGTAACATCTGACGGCACAAAAGAACAGGTTAAAATAAAAACGGCTGGCAATTTGCCAACCGTTTTTGAGTGAATCTAGAAAGAGCGTCCAAAGTTTTTAGGCGTGTTGCCCTTCATGAACACCTTCGGCAAATTCCTCTACAATTTTATCATTAAAAGCAGGTAAATCTTTAGGTGTACGGCTCGTTACCAAACCCTGATCTACCACAACTTCTTCATCTGACCAGACTGCGCCTGCATTGATTAAATCCTGTGAAATGTTTTTCACTGAAGTCATTTTTCTGCCTTGAACCACATCTGCATTAATTAAAGTCTGAGGTCCGTGGCAAATAGCCGCGACAGGTTTTCCATCAGCAAAGAACGATTTTACAAACGCGATCGCATCTTCGTTAACGCGTAACTGATCAGGATTGATTACGCCGCCTGGTAAGAGTAATCCGTTATAATCATCAGCATTTGCTTCTGCAATGGTTTTATCTACATCAACTTCTATTGACCAGTGGTCTTGATCCCAGGCTTTTATTTTTCCGCTTTTTGAGGAGATAATGTGAACGGTTGCTCCTTCTTCTTTTAACCTTTTAACTGGTTCGGTTAATTCTACTTCTTCAAATCCGCTTTCTGAAAGTACAGCAATAGTGCGGTTACTTAATTGTCCCATAATCTTTAATGTTTTTAATAGGTGATGTATTAAAGACAGCTAGGGAAAATTATTGTTTTAGAAATTTGAGATTAGGACGGCATCTTATATAGTCCAAACCATTTAACAGGATCTAATGGGGCGGCGTCATCTCGACTGAAGTGCAACGAAATGGAGAGATCTTTGAACTAAATTAATTTACATAGATTTCTCGGCTGCGCTCGAAATGATACTTCGATATTAACATATTGGGCTAAAATACCTAATCATTTGTCTTACGGTGTTTAACAAAATACAAGGCCAGATTGCCAGCAATAATGATGTGGTTAAAAATATTAGGTATCAAGCCATAATATTTAGTAAATATTTTAAACCGCTCTTTTAAGCTCTCGCGGTGTTTTTTCTTACTCATGCCACCAACCAGGTATTTGGCTACATAACGGTGAACATTAACAATGTTTGAAGCTTTTTTCGCTGCTTTAATAATCCAGTCTACATCGGAACTGTATTTATAGGTTAAATCGTAAGGAGTAATAATGCTGCGGCGGATATAAATTGCCTGATGGCTGATGTTCATGCCATATTTAAAGCTGGTCCAATCAAATTCCTCGGGTGCTTCATGTCTTCTGCGGCCAAGATTTTCCCAGTTATCGTTGTACATTTCTGTTTCCCCGTAGTAAATATCGGCACCGGGAGCAGATGCAAAAATATCTTCTACTGTTTGTTCGTCATAAATCTCATCACCTGAGTTCATGAATAATACATAATCGCCTGTTGCCAGAGCCAAACCTTTGTTCATGGCATCATAAATGCCTTTATCGGGTTCTGATACGATTTTCGAAATCTGATCTTTATAACGCTCAACAACCTGTAGCGTACCATCAGTTGATGCGCCGTCTATTACAATATATTCAATTTTTTTATAGGTCTGGTTAAGAACAGAATGTATGGTACGTTCAATATCGCGAACGTTATTATATACAATGGTGATGATTGTTAATTTGGACATGGGTTAATCCATTAGTTTTTTAAAAGTTTCAGCATCTGGGATTAAACCTTTAAATGCTTTAGGTAATGTTGCACTGGTTTTGTAGGTAGAAACACCCATTGCTTTGTTAAAATCGCGGAATGAAAATTCTACAATTTTGTTTTTCTTTTCTTTGCAAAGTATGATGCCGATTGATGGCTGCTCGTGTGGCTGTTTAACATATTCATCAAGAGCAGATAAATAGAAATTCATTTTGCCCAGATACTCAGGTTTGAATTTTCCGGTTTTTAGTTCGAAAACAACCAAACATTGTAAACGGCGGTTAAAAAACAAAAGGTCTAAGAAATATTCTTCGTCTTCAACAATCAATCTATACTGGTTGCTAATAAATGCAAAATCGGTACCTAACGACATTAAGAACTTTTTGATGTTCTGCACTATGCCACTTTCTAAAACCCGTTCATCTTGCTCGTCAGTATCTTCTATATTAATAAAATCTAACAGGTATTCATCTTTGAAAGATTGTAGCGCTTTGTTCCTTATCTCTTCGTTAGAAATCGTTTTTAAAAAGTTGTTGGGTAAACTACCCGAATTGCTAAAAGATTTGTTTTTAAGTTGATGTTTTAAGGTAGCTAAGCTCCAGAATTCTGTAGCTGTTTTTTGGATGTAGTATATCTTTTCCTCTAAAGTTTCAGTAGCTTGGATGAGCTCTACATGATGTGAAAAGCTTAGTTTAAAAAAATGATTTTCAATTTGGTCCAACAGTGTTGGTCTAATTTTAACTATCTCATTATCATGGTTTTGTATTTGGTCCAACAGTGTTGGTCTAAATTCAATTTCTTCAATATCAATGATGGATAATTGTCCCTTTGCCGATGGCTTGGTGAGGAAATATTCTTCCCAGGATTCAAAAAAGAACCTCATTCTTTTTATGCCTGTAGCTGAGAATCCTCGTAAACCTGGTAGTTCGGCCTGTAAATCGGTAGAAAGGTTATCAATCACCTTTGCTCCCCATTTCTCTTTTTTTGTCTTTTCTGAAATAAACTTACCAACCGTAAAATATAACAGCAAAAGTTCTTTATTTACTAAAGTAGCAGCTTTATACCGGCTCGATAAAATAGCCGATTTTAATGCCTTAATACTTTCAGAATAATTTGCGATGCTTTCCATTAAACAGTTTCAGTTGGTATAAATTTAATAAAGATTGACCAAATTTTTATTTATAGAAAAGAAAATGTGATTTTGCCAACCGAATTGTAAATAGAAACCGTAAATTTTATTAAGATATTGAGTTATTTTGGCTGTAAATCAATCATTGTTTCGTAAAGATGGATATGCTCTGCAGCAATAACTTCTTCAGAGAAATCGGTTAAAATACTCAACCTTGCTGCCTTTTGAATATCTTCTTTATTTGGGCGGTGATACAGCCACTCAATGCCATTTGCCAGATCTTCGGCATTCTGGTATTCGGCCAGGTAGCCATTCTGCATGTGTTTCACCATATCCGGAATCCCACCGGTGGTAAAAGCAACAACAGGCGTAGCGCAGGCCAAGCTTTCCATTACTGTATTGGGTAAATTATCTTCAAGGGAAGGTGTAATAAAAGCATCGGCGGCAGAATAACACTTCGCTAAATGATCGTCTTTATTAATAGTGCCTAAAAAGGTAGTTTTGAAAGGGAATTCTGGCATTTCTGCATTTTCCTTGTTTCCGAAAATAACAAGTTCAATATTCTCTTTTTGTATTCCGGCCCTGCGCGATAGAATTTCCAACGCCTCGATTAAATAGGGCGTTCCTTTGTGTTTGTCGTTTTTTGAAGGCATAAATCCACTCATCAATACAAACTTATCAGGATTGATTTTTAAGATTTTTTTCGCCTCTGATTTCACATAGGGCTTGAAAATTTTAGTTTCGATGGTATTAGGGATAACAGTTGCTTTTCTGGTACCCAATAAACTGCTAAACTTTACTGATGCAGCCATCCATTTGCTCGGTGCCACAATATGAAAATTTAATTCGGTATAAGCTTTTTGTTTACGTAGCCAGGTTTTGTGAGAAATATCGTTTTTTCCACTGATTTTTAAAATCGGGCAATTACCACACTGGTGATGAAAGTTTTCGCAGCCATAACGCACATGGCATCCACCCGTAAAAGCATTGCTATCATGAAAAGTCCACACAATCGGTTTTTCCAGTTCATCAAGTTGTGCTAAAAATTTAGGATTAAGAAAGCCGTGGTTTATCCAATGTAAATGGATAATATCTGCATTTTTAACATCAGGATGGTTTATAACCGAACGGCCAAACCATTGCAGACTAAAGGGTGTTTTCACCGATTTGCTGAGCCATTTGGCGAAATATCTTTCTGATAGGATGTTATAAACGGCCTTGGCTTTTTGAAAGGGTGAATTGCTGAAAGTATCTATTTTGGGGTTTTGACCAAATTTATAGTAAACCAATACTTTTGAATCGATTCCACTCGCCTTTAGGGCGTCACTTAAGCGCAAACAGGCCCGTCCTGCTCCGCCATTTCCATCATAGGTATTTAGGTGTACTACTTTCAAATCGATCAAAAATACATTTTATTGTTTACGAATATAAAATCTGTTGTGTAATTTCATCCTAATATTTTTTATTGCTTTTTAATTGTAGGATGGAGCCTTTGATGTTTATAATCATATCTGAATTTAATGATTATTTTAACAAGAAGGGTTCAGACATCCAAAGCCAAACAAAATAAATCATGATCAAATCCCTGCTAAAATCGCTTGCGACACTCGCATTTTTACTGCCCGTTCATTCATTTGCCCAAGGTCAAACCTACTTTGCAGCATACCCTGCTTTAACGCCCGATGCACAAACAATAGTATTCAGCTATGATGGCGATATCTGGAAAGTGCCGGTAAAAGGAGGTGTAGCATCGCGGATTACCGCCATGCAGGGAGAAGAAATTAATCCAAAAATATCTCCTGACGGTAAGTGGCTTGCCTTTTCATCCAATCAGTTTGGTAATTATGATGTGTATGTTATGCCTTTAACAGGTGGTGACATTAAACAGTTAACTTTTAACGATGCCGCAGATGAAGTAGACAACTGGAGCTGGGATTCGAAAACAATTTATTTCACTTCTGGGCGCTATAATTCTTTTTCAAGCTATAAAGTAAGTGTAAGCGGTGGTACTGCTGTCCGCTTATTCGACAATTATTTCAATACTACGCACCACATTGCCGAATCGCCAACGGGAGAACTGTTTTTTAACGATACCTGGGAGAGCTATCGTTTTACCAACCGTAAACATTACAAAGGGGCTTATAACCCAGATATTCAATCATACAATCCAAAATCAAAAAGCTATAAGCGTTACACCGATTACATTGGGAAAGATTTCTGGACGAGTGTTGATCAGAAGGGAAATGTATTTTTTGTGTCGGATGAGGGAAATGATGAATATAACCTATATACTTTCATTAATGGCAAGAAAACAGGTCTAACCAATTTTGATACCTCTATTAAACGTCCATTTGTTTCTGCCAATGGAACTACCGTTGTGTTTGAAAAAGATTATCAATTGTACATTTATGATGTAGCTTCAAAAAAGACAGAAAAAGTAAATATCAGCACTTCGCGCAATCAAGTGTTGAGTAAAGAGCAAGAGTATGATGTCCGCGGAAATATTTCTGCATTCGATGTTTCTACTGATGGGAAAAAAATGGCTTTTATCTCACGTGGTGACGTGTTTGTGAGTGATGCCGATGGAAAGTTTATTCGCAAAATTACCAATAGTGGCGAACGTGCTCTTGAATGTAAATGGCTGGCCGATAACAAAACGATTTTGTTCAGCCAAACGGCCAATGGTTATCAGAACTGGTTTACCATTACTGGTGATGGCAAAGGATCGGTAAAACAGCTTACCAAAGATAAAGCAAATGTGCGCGACATCACTTTAAATAAAACCAAAACGATGGCGGTATATCTGAGCGGAAGAAATGAGCTCAAACTGATGGACCTTAAAACTTTCGACGCAAAGACATTGGTCACCGATGAGTTTTGGGCTTTACAGAACGCTGCGCCGAGTTTTTCGCCTAATGATGAATACGTACTTTTTACCGTTTACCGTAATTTTGAGCAGGATATTATGGTGCATAATATTAAAGGCAATAAAACCATTAACTTAACCAATACCGGCGTTACGGAAACCGGTCCTGCGTGGTCGCCAGATGGCAAGTATATTTTTTTTACCAGTGCCCGTACAAAACCAGCTTATCCAACGGGGATGCAGAATGCGCATATTTACCGCATGGCCTTAAACAATTACGATGAACCTTATCGTTCTGATAAATTCGACGATCTGTTTAAAGAAAGCAAACCAGCACCAACAGATGTTAAGCCTGCTGCACCTGAAAATAAAAATGATAAAAAAGCAAAATCCGATACGGTTAAAAAGAAAACCGAAGTTAAACCTACACCTAAGCCTGCCAATATAATTACCATTAATACTCAAGATATCCTTGATAGAATAGAATTGGTTGGTCCTTCGTTTGGCGGCCAGTACGGAACTGATGCTTATGCCAAGGGCGATAAAACCTATGTCTTTTATTCCTCTAACCATGAAGGTGGTTCCCCTGGTCTTTATCGTACCACCATTGAGCCTTTTGAAACCAATAAAACTGAAAAAGTTGCCGATGGAGGTGATTACTCCATTATTTCGGCAGGGGATAAATTTTTCGTTTTATCAAGAGGAACAATCAACAAATATAGCTTAGAAGGAAATAAACTTGATCGGGTAGACCACGGTTATAAATTTACCAGAAACCTAAATGCTGAATTTAACCAGATGTTTTATGAAACCTGGGTAGGTTTAGACGAAAATTTTTACGACGAAAAATTTCATGGCGTAGATTGGGATAAAATGAGGACACGTTATGCTGCTTATTTGCCCTATGTAAATAACCGGAGTGATTTGAGAATTTTATTGAATGATATGCTTGGCGAGCTGAATTCTTCACACATGGGTTTTAATAGTGCAGGTACAGAGGAACGCAAAAACCTTAATTACATTACCAATGAAACAGGGATCATCTTCGATAACGAAAATCCTTTAAAGGTAGAACGTATTGCCGCTAAAAGTAATGCTGCCCGTACCGGAACAAATATTTTAGCCGGGGATATTTTAACAGAAGTGAATGGCGTTAAGGTAGACGAAAAAATAGACCGCGATTATTATTTCAGTAAGCCATCATTGGATCGGGAAATGACGTTAACCTTTAAACGCAATGGAAAGGATGTTTATGTAAATGTACATCCTGAAAGTTCTGGCACTTTGCGCGGAAATCTTTATGACGAGTGGATTAGCCAAAATCATAAGAATGTAGACAAATGGAGCAATAACCGGATTGCCTATTCTTATATGAAAAACATGAGCGGTGGTGAGCTGGAAACTTTCCTTTTGGATATGGTTGCACAGGAAGAAAATAAAGAGGCCATCATCCTTGATCTCCGTTACAATACCGGCGGAAACGTGCACGATGATGTGCTGAAATTCCTTTCTCAGCGCCCTTATTTAAAATGGAAATACCGTGGCGGTAAAATGGCACCTCAAAGTAATTTTGGTCCTGCAGCAAAACCGATTGTGCTCCTCATTAACGAACAATCTTTAAGCGATGCAGAAATGACGGCCGCAGGTTTTAAACAACTGAAACTGGGAAAAATTATCGGTACGGAAACTTACCGCTGGATTATTTTTACCTCTGCTAAAGGTTTGGTTGATGGTTCTTCTTACCGTTTACCATCGTGGGGCTGTTATACTATGGATGGCAAAAACATTGAAAAAGAAGGTGTAAAACCCGATATTTTTGTGAAAAACACTTTCGAGGACCGTCTCGCGGATAAAGATCCTCAACTCGAAAAAGCAGTAGCAGAGATTTTGAAGGATTTGAAATAGGTTAATCGGGCATGCTGCAGATTGTTTTATTGCTGGATTGTTATATTGTTGACTACCGATCATAAAGCAATTTTCGTTTTCTAGCTATTTGCCGAATAATCTAGCAATAAAACAATTTAACAATCGAGCAATCGAAACCTTTCAACTTTAACATACTTTCCGTTTCTTTGAGGTTGGAATTATTTAATACATGGCAAATTTATTAACCGACAGGGCTTTTTGGGTAAATTATTGGGAAAGTAAAAAAGGACTCGCGGTTCAGTTACCTTCAAACTATTTATTTCATAGCCAGCTGGCAGATGTTATCCAAAAAGATCAGGTTAAAACGGCCATAGAGCTGGGCGGTTTCCCTGGTTATTATGCTGTGTTCCTGAAAAAGTATTTCAAACTTGATGTTACCCTTTTAGATTATTTTGTTCACCCGCCTGCAGTAAATGAACTTTTGGAGAAGAACGGTTTAACCGAAAAGGATATCCACATTATCGAAACCGACCTGTTTAATTATACGCCTGAGAAACAGTATGATCTTGTACTAAGCTGCGGTTTAATCGAACATTTTAATGATACTGCCGACATTATTAACCGCCATATCGCTTTTGTAAAACCTGGTGGTACTTTATTTATCACGCTGCCGAATTTTAAGGCCGTTAATGGTTGGTTCCAAAAGAATTTTGATAAGGAAAACTACGATAAACACAATATCAATAGCATGGATCCGGCTTTGTTGAAATCAATCTGTGAGCAGGCTGGCCTTAAAGAGGTAAAATCAGGTTATTTTGGCCGTTTTAGTGTATGGCTGGAAAATGAGAGCCAGAAATCTGCTGGTGTTCGTTTATTTAAAAAAGCTGTTTGGCTGACCGGAAAAGTATTTACAAAGATTATCCCATTCGAAAGCAAAAGTCTATCACCTTACATTATCTTAGTAGCGAAAAAAATCTAAATGCACTATGTCAATTAGTTGGGGTTACTCGCCTAAAATTGAAAAATTTATTCCTCTGGCCGATTTTCCGGCAGACAAATATTTAATCGTAGCTAAGCAGGCTATCGAAAATTTGGGCTGGAGCCTTAGTCATGTTTCTGAAAATGGGTTAATTGCATACACGCCCATATCTTTTCAATCGTATAGTGAAGAAGTATCTATCCGTATCCATGGGAATTTCGCTGTAGTAAAGAGTGAGTGTGTAGGTCTCCAGATGTGGTTTAACGATTATGGGAAAAACGATTTAAATCTCGAAAAATTTTTCCATGAGTTTGAATATGTAGAGTTTCACCTGAAAGATGTTTGGGAAGAAAGTTTGTCTAAATTTCAACAGTTCATCTCAACTCAAGATGATTATTATTTCGAGAAAGGGCCTTTGGCAACGAAAAACAAGGTCAAAAATGTTTTCTTCCTGTTTTTTCCTCAAAAAGGCTATGCCGTAACACCAATTATTGTTCTTCTCAATACCTTATATTACCTCTCAATTATCTTTTTTTCGGTTGTGTTTATTGCTCATTTTTCGTTAAAAACCGGAAATGCATCCCAAGATGATTATATTGAAGAAATAAAACAGTTATCGCTAAACTTTGGTGTTAATCAACGAAATCTGGTTCTTGACGGCCAATATTGGCGCTTAATTACCTATCAATTTATACATGGATCGGTTTCGCACTTGTTTTTTAATATGTATGCCCTGGTTTATCTGGGTTTAATGATCGAAAATAAACTGGGCTGGAAAAAGTGCCTCTTCATTTATCTAATGAGTGGAGTTTGCGGCGGTTTAGTGAGTTTGATTTTTCACCAGGAAGGGGTGATGATGGGCGCCTCAGGGGCAATTATGGGCTTATACGGGGCTTTTATTGCTTTATTGGTTAATAAATCTTTTGAGCGCAGGGCAACCCAGGCTTTATTGGTAAGTACGCTTATTGTATCATTATTGGTGCTTATAAATGGCGCATTTGGTAAAAGAGTAGATAATGCAGCACACATTGGTGGCTTTGTTTCAGGCTTTATTTTTACCTATTTGCTTAACTACAAATGGGACAAAACATTCGAAGTTAAAACCTGGGCAAGATATGCGGTATCAGTACTTTTATTTTTAATGTTTTTTAGCGGAGTGCTTCATTTTAGTCCAAAGTATGGAACAGAGGAATACCGCAAATTAAAAGATACTTTTAACGGGAATCTGGGTTCTCTGAACGGTATTATGAATTTAAAAATCTCTTTGCCTAAAGATGTTAAGCTCGCTTCTATCAAAGAAGACGGTATCATCCCCATGGAGCGGAATCTGGCTGTGATTAAGCAAATGCAGGCCTTAAATTTAAAGCCTGAAGATGCTAAAGAACGCACTGAAAAAATAAAACTGAGTAAGGCATCACACCGGGCCGTACTGTTAATGTATAGAGACATTAAAGCCGATAGTACTTATCGCTACAGCAAAGAAACTTCTACTGCGTTGGCTAAAGTATTCGAAATCCTGTATAAAGTAAAAGAATAACTTGTTTACCCAGCTTTTTTATACAGTCCGATTTCGCTTAAAGTAATGCAAACAGGTGATTTAATAATGTTTATTTTTACTTTATTGGTAGTAACAGGGCTATCCAATTTAATCAGGCGTTTCGCACCAATGCTCGTGCCATTGTAAACATTTTTCCAGGTATTATTTTCAAATATTTCAATAGTATACGCCTCTATGCGCTGACCCAAAGGAATGTACTCTTGCAGGCTGATGATATCAAAGGTTTTAGCAGCTTTCAAATCCAATTCTAAACTTGCCTGATGGATCTCGTCCTGAGTGGCCCAGTAGCTCGCTTTTTTACCATCAAGCAGCTTGGCAACATCATACTTTTTTCCTCTGTTATTGCTCGCTTTAATCGATGCATTTTTCGCCAGGTTATTCTCGAAAGTATGTTTAACCATGTTGCCAAAAGTTTTCAAAGCAGTTACATCATCATCATGAAGTTGTCCACGGGTATCGGGTGCTAAACCCAGATCTAAACCTGCCCCACGACCAACACTTTTTAAATACAGATCGAATAAAGTTTCCGGTGTTTTTGGCTTTTCATTAGCATGATAGAACCATCCTTTCCTTAAAGGAACATCGCATTCTGCCGGCATCCAGAATTTACCGTTTCTAATTCCTTCAGGGCTTTGCGGGTAATTGGCTTGTCCGGGTACTGCTACACTTTTGCCATCCGGTGCCATCGGAGTGAAGGTTGCCCAAGAGGTCGGTGCAGCGTGCCCATCTTCATTGCCTACCCAGCGGATATCTAAACCAATGTCGCTAAAAATATTTGCCATGGGTTGCATTTTGCGCGTAATAGCCCAGGTGTTTTTCCAGTCGTAATAAGTTGTATTATCTATCGAGCGTTTTTCTTTTGCTCCACCATAATAGCCATCGCCACCGTTAGCACCATCGTGCCAGCTCATAAAAAGTTCCCCAAAATTGCTGTAAAGCTCTTTTAACTGTGCCTGATAGATGGGCAGGTATTTATCTGTCCCATAGCTTGCATTATTTCTGTCCCATGGCGAGCAATAAACCCCAAACTTTAAACCGTTTTTACGTACTGCCTGTTCTACTTCTTTAACTAAATTTCCTTTTCCCTCTCTGAATGGGCTTTTACTAATATTGTATTCTGTAGTTTTAGTTGGCCATAAGGCAAAGCCATCATGGTGTTTGGCAACTAAAATAATCCCTTTCAATCCACCTGCTTTAGCGGCTTTAATAATCTGGTCGGCATTAAAATCTGTCGGGTTAAATGTTTTAGGGTCAGCATCACCGTAGCCCCATTCTTTATTTTCGAAAGTAGTTGGTGTAAAATGGATTAAGCCATAAACTTCGATATCATGCCAGGCCAATTGCCTTTTTGAAGGTAATGCACCATAAGGTTGAGGCGGTGTTTGGGCGTAAATAGCAGTTGAAAGGAGTAAAAAAAGGATAAATAATGGTTTCATAATTATATAGCTTAGATAAAACTAAAGTACAAATAATTAACCTTGGTAAGGTAAGCGTTATCCCATATTTAACCTCTTGAAAATGCAAGTGCAAGATTATTTTTACATCTTGATCGTTACATAGATCCATGAAACATTTAATTTCTCCTTACGTTATTTATTCATGAGCGCTTTTATCCAGAATCCTCCTGATGGAGGTGCAGTATATACAGAAACCAATCTGAACCAGTTATTTCCAGAGCCTTTTAATACCATAACAAGTTGCTTTTTCCTCGCTATAGCGGTGTATTGGACAATTAAGCTATGGGGTAATTTTAAACAACACACGTTTTTAAGTATTGCGTTGGTGCTGCTTTATATTGGCGGAATTGGCGGTACCACTTATCACGGCTTAAGGCGCTGGCCAATCTTTATCATGATGGATTGGATGCCGATTATGCTTTTATGCCTTTCAGCAGGTGTCTACTTTCTTTCCAAACTAACCGAATGGTATTTTGCCGTTTTAATTGTAGGGGTTTATGCTTTCTTTCAGTTTTATGTGCGGCGACTCTTTAGCAATGGCGATTTTCAGATTTTTATCAATATTAATTATGCTTTTATGGCGGCGCTGGTTTTATTTCCGGTGTTTGGGTACTTACTTAAAACAGACTGGAAAAATGGCAAATGGGTTGGGTTTGCCCTGATTACTTTCATATTTGCTTTAACTTTTCGAATTGCAGATAAGTGGGATATATTAAGTATCGGCACTCATTTTTTGTGGCATACTTTCGGGGCTGTAGCTTCTTTCTGTATGCTGAATTATATTTATTTGGTTAACCAGAAAAAGAATAAGTCTTAAAATATCGTTTTATTATTATAAAGATAGATTAGGCTTGCTGGTTAATTGTTTCAGCAAGCCTAATCTAATTTTAGAATTTCGAATGGGCTTTACTGTAATCTAATTTCTTTTGCCCGCCTATTGCGTATTCAATGCCACCCCATAAATGGTTCTGAAATTTATCATCAGCCCAGCCTTCTTTAGTATGGCCCATACAGGTGTAGAAAGCTCTTCCACCGTCAAAATTGTGGTACCAGCTAAAAGGATGGAAATCGCCATTTTTACCACCAGTATACGATTTCTCGTCTAAATTAATCAGCACTTTAATATCCGGGTTGATATCTTTAAAATTATACAGTTCATCTTTTCTCATCCATATCGAATCGGTAAGGAATTTGGTTGAAGGGTGCTTTTTATCTTTAATGATAAATCTGGCTTCCTGAACAGCAGGGTGACTTATAAAATAAGCGCCAACCAATTTACCATACCAAGGCCAATCGTACTCCGTATCCGTTGCTGCATGGATACCCACATAGCCTCCGCCGGCCTGGATATATCTTTCGAAAGCAACCTGTTGTTTATTGTCCAATACATCGCCTGTGGTATTTAAGAAAATAACAGTGGCATATTTTTTAAGGTTATCTTCTGTAAAAACATCGGCATTTTCGGTAGTATCCACTTCAAAATGATGTTCGGTGCCTAATTTTTGGATTACTTCTTTTCCGGTTTCGATGGAGTTGTGCCTAAACCCCTTTGTTTTGGAGAAAACTAAAACTTTTGCCGATTTCTTTGCTACGGTATAGCTTTGAAATAAAATTACTGTTGCAACTAATAAACATAAGGACAGGTACTTTTTCATTTCTTTAACTTGGTTAGTGATGGATAATGTGCCTTAAATTTAAGAAAGTTGTTTGATAATTTCCCTACATCTTTCTTCAACCTGCTTGCAAACAGGGCTAAACAGCGCATTATCCCAATATGGGTCTGTAACTTCGCCGTTATCAAGGAAAAGTTTAACCTTTTTTCGTTCCTCATCGGTTTTAGCGAGACTTTGTACGTCAGCTAAATTATTCCGGTCCATAACAAAAATAAGATCATACCTGATAAACATTAAGTGGTTAAATTGTTGCGCCCGTTGTTTGCTGATATCGTAACCCAATGCCCTGGCAGCAGAAATACTTCTATGGTCAGGTGCTTTGCCAATATGCCAATTGCCTGTTCCTGCCGAAGCGATTTCCCAGTTTAAGTTTTGTTCATCTGCCAGATGGCGCATAATGCCTTCAGCCAATGGCGAACGGCAGATGTTACCGAGGCAAACCATTAAAATTTTCAATGTTATCTGGATTTATATACATAAACAAATGTATAAATAATTCCTGCTGCAGGGGTTGAAGTGGTCTGGATTAGCCTGTCGCCTTTTAATGTCATCGGCGATTTAGGCATGGCCGATAAAAAAATCTGATCGCCATCTCTTTTCCAGGTTTTTATGCTAGTATCAGATAACATATCGCAAAGTGCTCCATTTGAACTCCAAACGTAAGTTCCTTCCGATGAAAAAGAGATCATTGAATTACTTTCACAACTGCTTAGTCCCATCAATTCCATATAGTTGGTACTCGTTTTTTGGCCAATGGTCATTGCCGGGCTAACCGTAATCGATTCGATGCGCCAGTCTTTTTTTGTTAATGTTTTGTCGAGATCTTTTTTGCAGCCGAACGCTAAACAAACAGTTAAAATAAGTATTAATTTTTTCATGGTTTATAATTGGTTTTGTCTAATTAAACGGATTTTATAGTTGATATGCTACACTGGCAAAAAAAATGCCCCAAGCCTGGAAGCATTGGGGCATCTGATATTTAACAGAAAGGCTTATCCGTAGATATCGTTTAACATTTTAGCCAAACGCACGCCACCTTTTAGTAACTGCTCATTAAGGGTATCCACCCAGTCAAAGTTGTAACGGTAGCTTAATTTAGCATCTGGTTTTGTATTTGCGTAAATTTTGTTGCAGATACCGTACGATTCATAAATACAATCTCTAAGACTTGTATTTTGCCAGTTGCTTAACTGAATAGCCGATGGGTGATTAATTGCCTTAGCATATTCTGTATAACTTAACTGTTGATATTCGATAAGCTGTTCATCCCAAACCCTATGGATATTGGATTTTTCATTGAACCACAATACCGAAATTCGGTTACCGCCCAAATCATCTTTACGGGCAACATGCATAGGTTGGCATAAATCTCCTGCCAGGTGAACCAACATGCGCAAAGCCAGTTTTTTTTCAGTTGCCGAGCTGCTTGTTTTCTTAAGTATAGCAATTAGGTCAGGAATTTTGTTGTAAAGGTTAGGTGATTTTTCAGTTTCTAAAAAGTTGTAAACGCCATCTTTGTTCAGCCCTGCCGGAAGATTAACAAAATGCCAGTTGTACATATAGTTATAAGTAGAATCTGATTTAATGAAATCGCCCCAATTGGCGCTCATGGCCAAAGTTTCATAACCTAAAATACTTTGAATAGCCTTGCGTGTTTTAGCCTTTAAATAACTATCGGCAATTTCGCCAACAACACGATGGCCGATGGTACCCCATGCATTTGCCCGAATAGGTAAATAGGCTAAAAACCCCACTGCTAAAGCAAGGATTAATTTTTGTTTAATTGATGTTAAAATCATTTTTATAATTCTTTTGGTATGCAGGTAATTTTCTCTTTAAGTGTTAGTTTAATTTCACGCTGATCGCTTAAACTTTCTAGAATTAAGGTATCTGCAGATTTTTTTTTGATGAGGAAGTTTTTTTCGTAGCGACCGATGCGGTAACATCCCGATATTTTTTGTTTATAATTAGCGTGTGTAAAGGTTGCGCCTATAAATAACGTATCACCTTTAACCACATAAACACCTTTGGCATATTCTTTCCAAATGCCATTATTATAGCAAGAATCCTCGTAAAAATTTACTTTGCTATGGGTAACCATATCAATATAAACCGAATCGCAGGTGAACTTGAAATGGTGTTGTGTGTAATTGCTCAGTTTATTACTAAAAGCGACTGAATCTTCATTCCAAATACCTTGCATAAACTGTTCGCCTTTGCCCTGCACATTAGGCCGCGGACTACAAGCTATATGTACGATGGATAATGTAAAAAGGAAAATATAACAAAGCCTTAATCCTGATTGCGGTCTAATCATGGTTATAATCGGTGCTTTTAGGGAATTGATTGTGGATCACTGGCTGTTTTTTAACGGTATTGATAACCAGAATTAAAAGACCTGCTGCAAAACAAAGGCTGGCAATTAAACTGATAATACCCACAATAGCATAGTATTTTGAAATTTCTGTATAAGCTAAATGTTGTGTGGATATTATTAATGGCAAAAAACTATATAATATAGTAATCAGCAGGCCAATACCCGATCCAATGGTCATTAAAATGGCTTCAACTGAAGATTTTTTTACTAAAAAAAAGCAGCAGGTTCCAAATACAATACAAGGTGAAATGATAGATGTCAAGCTTAAAAGATTAGAAAGTATTGAATTCATATTGCCTATATTTTAATTAACCCTATTGTATTGTAAAGCCGGAACGTCATGCTGAACTCGTTTCAGCATCTTGGGTACTGAAAAAATCCTGAAATAAATTCAGGATGACGACCGTTATGTAATTAACTTATTTCAAACTTCCAACCATGTCTTCCGGGCGCACCCACTCATCAAACTGTTCGTTGGTCAGCAAGCCCAACTCTACAGCGGCTGCTTTTAAAGTTTTATTTTCTTTATGTGCTTTCTTCGCAATTTTAGCTGCATTTTCGTAACCTACATGTGGATTTAAAGCCGTAACCAACATTAAAGAATTTTGAAGGTGTTTTTCAATTTCAGGTAAATTAGCGGTAATTCCTTCTGCACATTTATCAGTAAAAGAAACGCAGGCATCGCCAATTAAGCGGGCCGACTGTAATACATTGGCTGCAATTAAAGGTTTAAATACATTAAGTTCGAAGTGGCCACTCATACCACCTACTGATACGGCAACATCGTTACCGATTACCTGTGCACAGACCATTGTTAAAGCTTCTGGTTGTGTAGGGTTAACTTTACCAGGCATAATAGAAGATCCCGGTTCGTTATCTGGAATTACAATTTCGCCAATACCACAACGAGGGCCAGAACTTAACATTCTCACATCATTAGCTACCTTCATTAAAGCAACCGCAGTACGTTTTAATGCACCAGAAAGTTCTACCATAGCATCGTGTGCAGCCAGCGCCTCAAATTTATTTGGAGCCGTAACAAAGGGTAAACCAGTTAAATCTGCAATTTTTTTAGCTACTAAAACATCGTATCCTTTTGGCGTATTTAAGCCTGTACCAACAGCCGTTCCGCCCAAAGCCAGCTCAGCAACCATAACCAAAGCATTTTTAATTGCCCGGATGCTGTTATCAATCTGTTGTACATAACCAGAAAATTCCTGTCCTAAGGTAAGTGGGGTCGCATCCATAAAGTGTGTGCGGCCGGTTTTAACTATCGTGCTGAATTCTTCTACTTTTTTGGCTAGAGTATTTCTTAATTTCTCTAAACCTGGGATGGTATTTTCTACTGTAAGTTTATAGGCTGCAATGTGCATTGCAGTTGGATAAGTATCGTTTGATGATTGTGATTTATTTACATCATCATTAGGGTGAAGTACTTTTTTATCGTCAGCTAATGAGCCACCGTTTATTACGTGAGCACGGTTTGCAATCACCTCGTTGCCATTCATATTACTTTGTGTACCTGAACCCGTTTGCCAGATCACCAACGGAAACTGATCATCCAATTGACCAGCAATAATCTCATCACAGGCTTTAGCAATTAAATCGGCTTTTTCTGCAGATAATACACCCAGTTCGGTATTGGCAAGCGCTGCTGCTTTTTTCAGGTATCCAAAAGCATGGATAATTTCTTTTGGCATCGAACCTTCCGGACCGATTTTGAAGTTATTGCGTGAGCGTTCGGTTTGTGCACCCCAGTATTTGTCGGCTGGTACCTGCACCTCGCCCATGGTATCGTGTTCTATTCTGAAACTCATTATATTTTTGATTTTTGTTGTCGCAAATTTAGGTTTTTTGCCTTTTAAAGCGTTGTATTTATGTAAGATATTTGGTAGATAACAAAGAATATAGTTAAAAGTGCTTGTTCTTTTTGCCTGTACGCAAACTTTTATCCGGCAAGGCCACTTCTACCAATGAAATCATATTCATACCTTTACCGCAAATATGCAGGGATTAGTTATTAAATCTACAGGGAGCTGGTATAGTGTTTTGGCCGATAATGGTGAACGCTATGATTGCCGGATTGTAGGCAAATTCAGGATTAAAGGACTTAAAACCACCAACCCGATTGCGGTTGGCGATAGGGTGAAATTTGATCTGGAAAAGGATAGCAATCAGGGTTTGATCAACGAAATGCTGCCGCGTAAAAACTATATCATCCGCAAATCGATCAACCTGAGCAAACAGGCGCAAATACTGGCCGCCAATCTGGATATGGCCATGCTGGTGGTTACACTGGCCTCGCCACGTACCTCATTGGGTTTTATCGACCGTTTTTTGGTTACTGCCGAAGCTTATGATGTACCAGCTGTATTGGTATTTAATAAACTCGATCTGTTTAGTAAAGAAGGATTGGAAATTCTTCAGGAGTTTAAAGATATCTACGAAAATATCGGCTACGCCTGCTACGAAGTTTCAGCCTTAAAAGGCATTAACATTCCGGTTATCCAGGAATTGATTACCGATAAAATTACATTAATATCGGGTCATTCAGGAGTGGGAAAATCAAGTCTGATCAATGCTTTAATGCCCGATCGCGATTTAAGAACAGGCGAAGTTTCAGACTGGAGCGATAAGGGCCAACATACCACTACGTTTGCCGAAATGTTCGAACTGCCGCAGGGCGGTTTTATTGTAGATTCGCCAGGTATCAGAGAACTGGGTGTAATCGATATCGAAAAAGAAGAACTAGGTCATTTTTTCAGAGAAATCTTTAAAACTTCGCACGATTGTCGCTTTAATAACTGCAAACATGTTAACGAACCGGGCTGTGCCGTTATTGAAGCCGTAAACGAAGGTGAAATCGCTGTATCAAGATATGAAAGTTACCTGAGCATTTATCATGGTAACGATACAAGACATTAATTGAGTCAGAAGTCGACAGTCTGGAGTCCGAAGATATGATGTGTGATACTACATCTCATGATTGAATCAATGAATTAGATTGAAAACCCCTGCCAAAAAGCTAAATGATCAAAAGAGTAAATAGCTTCATGCACGACATTTTAATACAAACTGCTTAAAAATCTTTGTGTACTTTGTGCCCTTGTGGTTAAAAAATAATAGAAATGAAATTTAAACTGGGAGATTTTGTGCGTTTTGTTGATGAAAAACGTGAAGGTTATGTAACCAAGATTATCGATAGCCAAACTTTAGGTGTTACCGATGAAGATGGTTTTGAGATTCCTGTTGCGGTAAGTAATTTAACTTCTGTACATGGTCATGGTGTAGTAGCCGAAGAGTTAGATGCACCCAAACCTATCCAGGTGAATATTCCAAGCGTCAGTAAAATTGAAAATGGCATTTACGTTGCTGTTGCTACCGATGATAAGGCTGGTAATGTAGTGCATTTTCATCTGCAAAACCATTCTCCAAATACTTTATTGGTCAGCCTAACCACTGAACGTAAAGAAAAATATGCTGGTGCTTTTCATGGGTTAATAGAATCTTATGGCTCCACTTTAGTTTATTCTGCATCATTGGCTGATCTTGATCTTTGGCCGGAATTTAACTTTCAGGTTTTGGTATTTAGCAAAGCTGATGTGAAACCTATTGATCCATTGGTAATCCGTAAGAAGTTTAGGGCAAAAGATTTTAGTATCGAACAAAAGGAATTGCCTCAATTGAGGAATAAAGGTTGGTTCATCCGTTTGGATGATCTCGTTCCGGTATCCATCGATCCACAGAAATTAAAGGAAAGTTTTTTTAAATCATCAGAAGAGAAAAGAACGGTTGAAGCTCCTCAAAAAGAAATTGATCTGCACATCGAAAAACTGAGGGACGATCATCATTTCTTAGAAGCAGACGAAATGTTGCAGATACAGATCAATCATTTTCAAACGTCGATGGATGCTGCGGTTTTACATCATTTTGATAAAATTGTCTTCATTCACGGCTCAGGTAACGGTACCTTAAGAGATAAAATCCATAAACTGATCAGCAAAAATCCACATGTAAAAACATACATGGATGCGAGGAAAGAAAAATTTGGTTATGGTGCCACTGAAGTAGTGTTTAAATAACATTCAGTTGTCATTCTGAATGCAATGAAGGATCTCTATTGTGTTGGAAGCATTACTAATGTAGGCAATGATTTTAGTGTATTGGTTAAGGTTATGATATTCCTCGATGAAGGATTTTTCACTGCGTTCGGAATGATAAGAAGATTGAGGTACACTTTTTGCTAAGCTGTAATTTCTTTTTATAAAAGATTAAAACTAGCTTTGCCGCTATTAATGAAACACCTCGTTACCATATCACTTGTATTTTTTAGCTTAACACATTTGGCGAAAGCCGAACGCGTTGAAGGGCTAAGGATATTAAATGAATATTGTAATGAGCATAATATCAGCGTAAACGCTACAGGTAAAAGCTCGGTCCAACTAAACGAAGACCGCAATCCTTATTTGTTATCCTATACCAGGCTTGCTTTAATTGGAACTCAGGCTCCGGTAAAAGTTGCAAAATATGTAAGCGTAAATCAAATTATTGCCGATTTAACAATCAGGAAGAAACCAAAGAATAACAGTCCATAGTTATCATTTCCTCAAAAAGATCTTTTACAAGATTTAAGCCCCATTTATACCAATAACTGCCAAACTGACTCAAGGAAGACAATGGCTTGGTTGTTGTAACACACCATTTTTTTAATAATAAATACGATTTAAAATATAATGTTAGGATTTTTAGCGAAGATTTTCGGAAGTAAATCAGAAAGAGATATAAAGGCTATTCAGCCATTGGTTGTCAAAATTAACGAGCAATACAGTAAGCTGTCTGCATTAAGCAATGATGAGTTACGTGGTAAAACCGTAGCGTTTAAAAGCAGGATTTCTGATTTCTTAACCGAGATTGATGGAAAAATTGCAGCTTTAAAAGCTGATGCAGAAAGTGAAAGTTTAGATCTTCACGAAAAAACTGCTATTTACGATCAGGTTGATGCCTTAGGTAAAGACCGCGATACAGAATTGGAAAAAGTACTTTTGGAAATCCTTCCAGAAGCTTTTGCTGTAATTAAAGAAACTTCACGCCGTTTAAGTGAAAACGATTATTTAGAGGTTACTGCTACCCAGTTTGACAGAGATTATGCTGCAAGAAAAAACAATGTTAAAATTGTTGGCGATAAAGCCCAATGGGCAAATAAATGGGATGCTGCCGGAACGGAAGTAGCCTGGAACATGATACACTACGATGTACAGTTAATTGGTGGTATTGTATTACACAGTGGTAAAATTGCCGAAATGGCGACCGGTGAAGGTAAAACCCTGGTAAGTACCTTGCCAGCTTATTTAAATGCATTGGCCGGACAAGGCGTACACATTGTAACGGTGAATGATTACCTGGCCCGTCGTGATAGTGAGTGGAATGGTCCACTATTCGAATTTCATGGTTTAAGTGTTGATTGTATTGATAAACATGAGCCAAATTCTGAAGAAAGAAGAAAAGCTTATGCCGCGGATATTACTTACGGAACCAATAACGAGTTCGGTTTTGATTACCTGCGTGACAATATGTCGCAAACACCAGATCAATTGGTACAACGCAAGCTGCATTTTGCCATGGTGGATGAGGTCGATTCAGTTTTGATTGATGATGCCCGTACCCCTTTAATTATTTCTGGTCCGATTCCACGTGGTGATGAACATGAGTTTTATGAGTTGAAACCACGCATTGAGCGTTTGGTTAATGCACAAAAAGCTTATGTAACCCAGGCATTAAACGAGGCGAAGAAATTAATCAACGCAGGTAACAGCGGAACTGAAGAAGGCGAAGGTGGTTTAGCCTTATTGCGTGCATACCGCGGTTTGCCAAAAAATAAAGCTTTAATTAAGTTTTTAAGTGAAAGTGGTGTTCGTGGTTTGTTATTAAAAACCGAAAACCACTATATGGCAGATCAATCTAAGAATATGCCTAAGGTAGATTCTGAATTGTATTTCTATATTGATGAGAAAAACAACCAGGTTGAGTTAACTGAAAAAGGTATTGAACTGATTACCCAATCAGGCGAAGATCCACATTTCTTTGTATTGCCTGATGTAGGTACTGAAGTTGCCGAATTAGAAAAATCTGATCTGCCTTTAGAAGAAAAAGTGGTTCAAAAAGATGCTTTAATGCGCGATTATTCGGTGAAAGCAGAGCGTATCCACTCGGTAAACCAATTATTAAAAGCGTATACCTTGTTCGAAATTGATGTAGAGTATATCATCGACGAAGGAAAAATCAAGATTGTTGATGAGCAAACCGGTCGTATTATGGATGGCCGCCGTTACTCTGATGGTTTACACCAGGCAATTGAGGCTAAAGAAAATGTAAAGGTTGAAGATGCTACCCAAACTTATGCAACAGTAACCTTGCAGAACTATTTCCGTATGTACCACAAACTTTGCGGTATGACGGGTACTGCAACTACAGAAGCTGGTGAGTTTTGGTCGATCTATAAATTGGATGTGGTAGAAATCCCGACCAACAGAAATATTTCGAGGATTGATGAGCAGGATTACGTTTACCGTACCGTTCGCGAAAAATATAATGCTGTTGCTGAAGAAATACAATACCTGGTTTTCCCGTATTCTCATTACGAGACCGAATATGAAACCGATAAAGAAGGTAATGTAAAACAGAAAGATGGCAAGCCGGTTGTTAAATACGACCAAACAGGTAGAGCTGTACCTAAATTGGATGCTAAAGGTGCCTTAATTCCTGCGGTTAATCCTGAAACGGGGCAATTAGAGCCAAAAGCTGGCCGTCCGGTATTGGTGGGTACCACTTCTGTAGAGATTTCAGAGTTATTAAGCCGTATGCTTAAACTCCGCGGAATTAAACATAATGTATTAAATGCGAAAATGCACCAGAAAGAGGCTGATATCGTTGCCGAAGCTGGTCAGGCAGGAACCGTAACCATTGCAACCAACATGGCTGGTCGTGGTACCGATATTAAATTGGGTGCAGGTGTTAAAGAAGCTGGCGGTTTAGCCATTGTAGGTACTGAGCGTCACGAATCCCGTCGTGTAGACAGGCAGTTACGTGGTCGTGCAGGTCGTCAGGGCGATCCGGGTTCATCTCAGTTCTTCGTTTCATTAGAAGATAACTTAATGCGTTTATTTGGTTCAGAGCGTATTTCTGGTATCATGGTGCGCATGGGTATTGAGGATGGTGAGGTGATTCAACACTCTATGATTACCAAATCTATCGAGCGTGCACAGAAAAAAGTAGAAGAAAACAACTTTGGTATCCGTAAACGTTTATTGGAGTACGATGATGTGATGAACTCACAGCGTACCGTAATTTATGCTAAACGTAAAAACGCTTTATTTGGCGAACGTTTAGATGTGGATATGAACAATATGGTTTTCGATGTTGCTGAAGATATCGTAAGCGAATATAAACAAGAAGCAAATTATGATGGTTTCAAACTGGAAGTCATTAAAAACTTCTCTTTAGATACGGCAATTACCGAAAAAGAATTCTCTTCAACCAATATCCCTCAGTTAACTGAAAAGTTATTTGAAGAAGCAGAAGCATTTTATGCACGTAAATCAGAAGCCATTATTCAACAATCGTTACCGGTATTAACCCAGGTGTACGAAGAGCGCGGAGAGCATATTGAACAGATTGTGGTGCCGTTTACAGATGGGATCCGTGGTATCCAGGTAGCGGTTGATTTGAAGAAAGCAATCGACAATAAGGGAAAAGAGGTCGTTCGTTCATTCGAAAAAACCATTGTTTTAGCCTTGATCGATGATAGCTGGAAAGAACATTTACGCGAAATGGACGATTTGAAACAATCGGTACAAAACGCAGTTTATGAGCAAAAGGATCCATTGGTAATTTATAAAATGGAAGCTTTCAACTTATTTAAAAACATGCTTAACGCGGTTAATAAAGAGGTAGTAAGTTTCTTATATAAAGGTGGTATCCCGGTTCAGCAAGAGCCAGACCAGGTTAGAGAGGCACCAACCCCGGTAAAACAACCGAAGTTGCAAACTACTAAACAGGAATTTGGCAGAGAAGAGCCAGGTATTGAGTTTGGCGATACGCGTGAGGCTGTTCCACAACAACCAATCCGTAAGGAAGCAACTGTTGGTAGAAATGAACCTTGCCCTTGCGGTAGCGGTAAAAAATACAAAAACTGCCACGGCGCGAATTTATAATCAATACATATAATAGCTTATTGAGCCCCGATATTTTTGTCGGGGCTTTTTTTTAAACTAAATTTTTAATTCTCAAATTAACCCTTATATTTAAGGACGGTTAATTTGAAATTGGTAGGCAATTTCTTGCTGACTAATAAACTTAAAAATGGAATCCGGAACCATAAAAAACGGGGCGTAACTGAAAAGCCATAAGAGTAGGAAACACACACAAACACACACAAAATGAAAAGAATTTTAAACATTGCCGCTGTTTCAGCGACATTGCTGCTATCGAGCTGCGCCACTGTTTTTACGGGTACAAAACAAACCGTTCAAATCAATTCTAATCCTCCGGCCGCTACTATCGAAGTAGATGGGGTTAAAGCAGGGGTAACACCTATGGCAGTACCCTTAAAAAAAGGATTTACCGGACAAACCATCTCGTTGAAACTTGATGGTTACGAAACCAAAACATTTAATCCCGTAACTACCTTTAATGCCGTATCTGTGGTAAATGTATTATTCATTCCTGGTTTTATTGTTGATATTGCTACAGGTGCAATGATGAAATACGACCCGACAGTGTACGAATTTACCTTAGAACCTAAAAAGTCGAATTAATCATAACTTACTTGAAATAATGCTAAAAACCCAGGTTTCGAAAAAGAATCTGGGTTTTTTTATTGGAATCATCGCATGGTTGATCGTCATTTCGACTGAAGCGTACCGATTTTTTATCGGCAGCGGAATGGAGAGATCTTTAAATTAACATTAAGAGCCTTTTTAAATTTTTATAACAAATATAATGGCCTTTTGCTGTCACCCTGAGGGATAATTTATTTTATAAAATCAATATTAAAGATATATCTTTTTGGCAAATGGTAAGTTGCGCGAGATCGTCATTCCCAACTCGATTGGGAACCACGGAGTGCTCATGAATGCCTTTGAAACAAGGGAAACTTATGAATAATCTTAAAGCGCTTGCATTACGATTCCCGCGCATGCCTATCGTGTGGACACATCTTTTTATTTACTTTGCGCTTGATATGCATCGAGAATTTACAGATTTAGGGGATCACCGTTTACTTTTAAGATGGAATAAGATTTTAAATGACCTTTTTAGCCGGAGTGTTCATTCGATACGGCAACTTACAGATGATGATTCCTCTGCGAAAGGCTTCTACCGTTTTCTCCTGAATGAACGGATAAGCGAGGATGAACTCTTGTCCAACCTTATTTGGAACTGTAAAGCAGCATGTTCAGGCAGATATGTTATCTGCTTTCAGGACACTACAGAGATTAACCTTAGCAGTCACGGGAATAGGATAAATAAAACCAGTGGCCTAGGTACCACCAATGCAAACAAAGTTAAGGGGCTTGGCTTTTTTATACATCCAAGTCTGGTTGTAGATGCAGAGAACTGCATTCCCTATGGTTACTCTGACATTAAGATATGGAACCGACCGCTTGAGTTTAGCTCAAAATTTGAGCGTCAGTACCAATCGCTACCTATAGAAGAGAAGGAATCCTATAAATGGATCGAGGCTTCGAACAATACCAAATCTGCATTAAGCGATGTTGTAAAGGGTATGCTGATCGTTCAGGACAGAGAGGGGGATATATATGAACAGTTTGCACTCATTCCAGATGGACACACCGATCTATTGGTCCGGGCAAGATCTAACAGAACGCTGGCCGATAAGACCAAGCTTTTCGATTGTCTTTCCGCCTATGAGTCAGCAGGATACTATGAACTTCCTGTAGCCGCCAAGGGAAAACGGAAAAAGCGGACCGCTAAAATAGAGGTCAGGTATAGACCTATCGAAATAAAAAGTACAAAGGGTACCAGCAAGGGGCTGCCCACTACAGTACCGCTCTTTATGGTAGAGGCAAAAGAGGTTGGCTATGCAGGAGAGGACAGTATCTGCTGGAGGTTGCTGACTACCCTTCCTATAGAAAGTATCGAAATGGCAAAGGCCTGTATAGAATGGTAT
This sequence comes from Pedobacter sp. MR2016-19, assembly GCF_014947265.1. Classification (NCBI taxonomy): domain Bacteria; kingdom Pseudomonadati; phylum Bacteroidota; class Sphingobacteriia; order Sphingobacteriales; family Sphingobacteriaceae; genus Pedobacter; species Pedobacter sp. MR2016-19. The sequence goes on along the minus strand of NZ_JADCNK010000006.1, from coordinate 66,787 downwards.
AGCTGGCGATGGACTATAGAGGAGGTATTCAAAATACTTAAGAAAGAGGGATACAACATAGAAGCATCGGAACTTGAATACGCCTCTTCGGTTAAAAAGCTTTCTATATTGATCATGGAAGTGGTGATCAAACTGTTTCTCATGAGACTCTCCTATGCAGAGCCTGAAATAGAACTGTCAGCAGATTCCTGTTTTACTGCCCAGGAACAGGAGTTTCTTGATCATCGGATAATCCGTCTTGAGGGGAAAACGCAAAAGCAGAAAAACCCATATCAAGCAAAAGACCTAAAGAGATATGTATGGGCAATAGCCAGACTTGGTGGATGGAAAGGCTATGAAAGTAAGAGGCACCCAGGAATTACTACCCTTTGGATAGGTATGAAATATTTTAAAGCCTCAATGCAGGGCTGGGATATCCACAGAGATGTGTCCACACGATAGGCGCAAGCGGTAATGACGGCCGTGCTAATGGATTCTCTGTCTATGGTAGCGTAGTCGATTGCTTTATTAATGCGTTTAAATAGTCTTCGACTACGCTCAGACTGACATACAAAATAAATTTTATTTAATTTTTAAACGGATCTAACTATTTAAAAGATTTCTCGACTTCGCAGCGCTCCGCTCGAAAGGACGAACCAAAACCTCCCAAATAATAACTATTTGCTTAACCCATAAAGAATGCCGATTTTTGCAACGATTTCGGCATTCTTGTTGTTAAGAAGAAGTGAGACGATACATCTCCTCATCAAATGCCAATTATTTTGCTCATGAAAACTACAATAACTTTTATATCTTGCTTATTTCTTACCATAACTGCTTTTGCACAAAAGGGCGAAGTAACCGTTATAAAAGATCCTTTAATCGATAGTTTAATTGCCAAACGGTTGCAAGTTTATAAAACTTCAGGTGAGGTAAAACCAGGCAAACCAATTGTTTCTGGCTATGGTTACCGCGTACAGATTTTTTATGGATCAGACCGGCGTGAAGTTTTTAATCAGCAGGCACGTTTTAAAGGACTATATCCTCAGTTAAATACTTACCTCACTTATAAAGAGCCTAACTATTACGTTCGGGTGGGCGATTTTAGAAGCCGTTTAGAGGCACAGCGCCTTATCAATGAACTCAGACCAACTTTCCCTACTCTGTTTATTTTTAGGGAAAAAATAAATGCACCAACTTTAGATACCACTACAACCAATGATCAAAAATAAAGTACAGGAACTGGCCGCTCACATTTTTAACGATGTAGTAGGTTATCGTCAACATATTCATGCCAATCCCGAATTATCGTTCAAAGAATTCGAAACCTCATTGTTCATCAAGGATAAATTAAATAAATGGGGAATTGAATATACCGACTGTGCCAATACAGGCGTAGTAGGTTTGATTAAGGGAAACCTGGCCTCTGACAAAGTTATTGCCTTACGTGCCGATATGGATGCATTACCTATCCATGAAGCAAATGATAAACCTTACCGTTCCAAAAATCATGGCGTAATGCATGCCTGTGGACACGATGTTCACACTTCGTCACTTTTAGGGACAGCGTATATTTTAAACCAGCTGAAAGATAATTTTGGAGGTACCATTAAACTGATTTTTCAACCCGCTGAAGAACTTTTGCCAGGTGGAGCAAGCATCATGATCAAAGAAGGTGTACTTGAGAATCCAAAACCAAATTATATTGTTGGTCAGCATGTAATGCCATTAATTGATGCCGGTAAAGTGGGCTTCCGTTCGGGCATTTACATGGCTTCGACAGACGAACTTTATGTTACCGTAACCGGGAAAGGCGGTCATGGCGCACAACCACACCAAAACATTGATCCGGTTGTAATCGCTTCACATATCATTATTGCTTTGCAACAGGTGGTGAGCCGCAATGCCGATCCACGTATTCCATCAGTGCTGTCTTTTGGTAAAGTAATTGCCAACGGTGCAACCAATATTATTCCGAATGAAGTAAAAATTGAAGGAACATTCAGAACTTTGGATGAAGACTGGAGGGATGAAGCGCACAAACGCATGAAAAAAATGGCCGAAGGCATTGCCGAAAGCATGGGCGGAAGCTGCGATTTTGATATTCACAGAGGATATCCATTTTTAATTAACGAAGAAAAATTAACGGCAAATGCAAGAGCCTTTGCTGAAGAATTTTTAGGTAAAGAAAATGTAGTCGATTTAGATATCTGGATGGCTGCCGAAGATTTTTCTTTCTACTCGCAGGTAACAGATGCCTGTTTTTATCGTTTAGGTACTGGGAATGCAGCAAAAGATACACAATATTCAGTACATACACCAAGGTTTGATGTGGATGAAGACGCCTTAAAAATATCAACCGGATTAATGGCTTATATTGCTTTAAAACAACTAGGAAATTAGGATGGAAAATGTAAATAGTTAAGATGGATGATGGGGGAGTTCAAGTTCCATCATCTATCTTCAATCATTCGTTTTACATTTTCCATCTCACATTTTCCATTTTATATACCTTACTTGCATGAAAAAAGTATTTCTGTTTTTACTGTTAACATCGCTCTTTTATAAAGGTTTTACGCAGGAAATCAACCGTTTTAATCCGGATACCATTAAAACCATTGTACTCGATTCAGCTGTAAATATTAAGGCCGAAAAGTTGAATGTAGAAACATTTATCAGAAAGGTGATGTATGATACTTCCTTTTATCAGTCGTTTAGGGATATGAAACGTTATACTTTTATAGCCGAAAACCGGATTTACAGTTACGATAAAAAGAACAAGGTTGATGGGAAAATATACCGTAAAATCCGTCACAACAATAGCGGACCTTATAAAATGGAATACCTGGTAAAACAGGATACCGGAAAAATTTACAAGAAAAACGGAAAGTACCAGTTATATACCGTAGAAATGTTCGATTACATTTTTATGAATGCTTATAATACTGATTTTGTACCTAATGCACCCAAACCTGATGGAAAAGGTGGAACAAATGAAAGTTATAAAGACAAACTGAAAACCTTGATTTTTAATCCAGGCAGACCTGTAAAAGTGCCCTTTATAGGCAGTAAAACTGAAATATTTTCGGCCAATATGCGTCAGTATTACGATTATGGATTCACTAGTGGTACTTATTTAGATTCTATTCCGGTGTACCGTTTTAAAGTTTCGGTAAAACCCGATTTAAGCAGTTGGACCAAGGATGGTATAATGATCAAAGAACTGGTGACCATTTTCGATAAGCGCAATTTTAATATTCTCGGGCGCTATGTCGACATGAAATACAGCAACATGCTGTTTAATTTTGATGTGCAGATGAATATAGAAATGGGTTATTTTGGAGAGGATAAATTACCAACCAAAATAACCTATCAGGGTAACTGGGATTACCCTTTTAAAAAAGAAGAAAGAGCAAGTTTTTTAATCGTACACAAAGATTATAAACTCGAAAAGGGCAAATAAGGATTCAACTATCGCCTAAAAGATTTATTATCTTTAAACGATTATTTAAACCGATTAATATGCAACTTTTTTCTTCTGTAAAATTCAAAATATCCATTGCTTTATTGCTGTTTTTGGGTATCCATGTGCATGCACAGGTGCTAACTTCAAAACAGATCGATAGTGTTGTGGAAAAAACACTTACCACCTTTAATGTTCCCGGAATTGCGGTTTCTGTAATCAAAGATGGTAAGGTTATTCATTTAAAAGGTTACGGCGTAAGTTCCATCAAAACAAATAAAAAGGTTGATGAAAATACTCTTTTCGGCGTCGCATCCAATACAAAGGCTTTCACCGCAGCCGCTTTAGGTATGCTGGTTGATGAAAAGAAAATTACCTGGGATACTAAAGTGACCGATGTAATTCCTGAGTTTAAAATGTACGATGCCTATGTAACCAGTGAGTTTACCATCCGCGACCTGCTTACTCACCGCAGTGGTTTAGGTTTGGGTGCAGGCGATTTAATGATCTGGCCCGATTCATCAACGGTAGATAAAAAGCAACTGATTCACAACCTTCGTTATCTAAAACCTGTTTCCTCTTTCCGTACCAAATTCGATTACGATAATCTGATGTATATTGTTGCAGGCGATATTGTATCCAGGGTTTCAGGAACAACATATGAAAATTTTATCGAAAGCAGAATCATAAAGCCCTTAGGTATGACGAAAACTGCGGCTTCATGGTATCGTTTAAAAGATAAATCGAATGTAATTGATGGCCATGCACCATATGAGGGCAAGTTAATCCCTGTGGGATTAAGTTTTGGCGAGATTGCGAACGCAGCAGGCGGTATCTATTCAAACGTAACCGATATGAGTAAATGGGTTCAGGCGATGATTAACGGCGGTAAATATGGCGAGAAACTTGATCAGAAATTATTTAGCGATGCTGTATCCCGAGAACTATGGACTCCTCAAACCATTATAGTAGGCGGCAATCAGGGCAGCTTTAACAGCTATGGATTGGGTTGGTTTCTGAGTAACGTGAATGGTAAGTTCCAGGCTAGCCACACCGGTGGTTTGTCAGGGATCGTAACGCAGGTAACGATTTTACCAGAATTAAAATTAGGCATTATTGTTTTAACCAATCAACAATCTGGTGCAGCTTTTAGCGCGATCACCAATTCCATTAGAGATGGTTATCTAGGGATAAAAGGTCGGGATAGAATTAAGTCGTCTAATGATAGCCGCCTTGCCGATGAAAAAGAAGCTAATGAAATGGTGACCAAAGTTTGGGCAGATATTGCTGCTCAACAAAAAGCAATTTCAACCAAACCTGATGTTAAAAGCTTTTATGGAACCTATCATGATACTTGGTTCGGTGACGTTACTATAAGCGAAATAAATGGCAAAATGCATTTTCAGGCTAAAAATGCACCAAAACTGAGAGGTGACATGACTTACTATAAGGGAAACACCTTTATTGTAAAATGGTACGACAGAAGCTTGGATGCTGATGCCTTTGTTAATTTCAGTTTAGATAACAATGCCCTGGCCGATGGTTTTAAAATTGATGCTATTTCTCCATTAACCGATTTCAGTTTTGATTTTCAGGATCTGGATTTTAAAAAGACCGATAAAAAATAACCTAACCAATTATACACGATGAAAACAGTAATAAAAACAAGTATTTTACTAAGCTTTTGCTTAATTGCATTAACCTCAATGACATTTAAACCAAAACGAATTATCTTTTTCGGCGATTCGATTACCCAACAGGGTGTTTCTAAAAATGGATATGTAACCCTGATCAAAAAATCACTCGATTCTACCAAATACGACGTAATTGGTGCAGGTATAGGTGGCAATAAGGTTTATGATCTTTATCTGCGTTTAGAAGATGATGTTTTGAACAAGAAACCCGATTTAGTAGTGATTTATGTGGGTATTAATGATGTGTGGCATAAACAATCTTCTCATACCGGAACCGATTATGATAAATATTTAAAGTTCTATCAGGCTTTGATCAATAAAATCCAGGGTGTAGGCAGCAAAGTGGTATTGGTTACTCCATCAGTTGTTGGCGAGAAAAAAGATGGTACCAATGAGTTAGATGCCGATCTGAATAAATATGCTGCTGGCATCAGAGAATTGGCTGCAAAAAACAACCTTCCGGTATGCGATTTAAGGAAAATTTTTGCTGAATACGAGGCGAAAAATAATCCTGAAGATAAAGAAAAAGGTATTTTAACCGTTGATAGAGTACACCTGAACGAAACCGGTAATAAATTGGTGGCTGATCAGTTATTAACTTTGGTTAAATAATAGGGTTTTAAACCGCAGAGCCCGCAAAGCATTTCGCAAAGAACACAAAGAAATTTCTCTCTGTTCTTTCTCTATTATCTTTGTGGTTAAACAAGCCGATTCGTCATTGCGAACCGAAGAAAATATATTTTACATTAAAAAGAAAGGTAAAAGCCCCTTAAGGGGTTTGGGGTTATGATAAACCGCGAAACGATAGATAAGATAATGGATACCGCCCGTATTGAGGAGGTAGTTGGGGATTTTGTGCACTTAAAAAAACGCGGAACCAGTTTAATTGGCAATTGTCCTTTCCATGGCGAAAAAACCCCTTCCTTTCACGTATCTGTGACTAAAGGCATTTATAAATGTTTTGGTTGTGGTAAAGGGGGCGATTCGGTGCGCTTTATTATGGATCATGAAAAATATTCATATCCGGAAGCACTTAAATTTTTAGCCAATAAATACAATATAGAAGTTGAGGAAGCCGAATTAAGCCCGCAGGACGCCGAAGCACAAAGCGCTAAAGAAAGCCTTTACGTAGTTTCGCAATATGCCGCTGCGTTTTTCGTAAAACAGCTTTGGGAAACAGATGAGGGCAGGGGCATAGGTCTGAGCTATTTTAAAGAGCGTGGTTTTAGAGAAGATATCCTAAAAAAATTCGAGGTTGGTTATTCTCCTGATGTGTGGGATGCGATGACGCAAAGCGCAACCAATGCAGGTCATAAATTAGAGTTTTTAGAAGCCACCGGATTATCGATCAAAAACGATAATGGTAAAATTTACGATCGCTTTCGCGGTCGGGTAATGTTTCCTATCCATAACTTTACTGGCCGGATTATTGGTTTTGGTGGAAGAACGTTAAAAACGGATAAAAACGTTCCAAAATATGTAAATTCTCCTGAAAGTGAAATTTACCATAAATCGAATGTGCTTTATGGTTTGTTCCACGCCAAAAAAGCCATCCGCGATCTGGATAACTGTTACCTGGCTGAAGGTTATGCTGATGTACTTTCTGTCCATCAGGCCGGAATAGAAAACGTAGTGGCCTCATCAGGTACTTCGTTAACGGTAGAGCAGATTAAACTGATTGGCCGTTTTACCCAGAATATTACCATTTTATTTGATGGCGATGCTGCTGGTATTAAAGCCTCACTCCGTGGCTTGGATATGATTTTGGAAGAAGGACTGAACGTTAAAATCGTTTCCTTCCCCGATGGCCACGATCCTGATTCTTATATGCATCATGTGGGGGCCGGGGCATTTAAAACCTATCTTGAGGAGAATAGAAAAGATTTTATTTTATACAAGGCGAATGTGCTGCTTAAAGATGCGGGCAACGATCCGATCAAACGGGCAGGTATTATTCGCGATATTGTAGAAAGTATTGCTAAAATTCCAGATCCTATCAAAGCATCTGTTTTTATCCGTGAGTGTAGCAGTTTGCTCGAAATTGATGAGCATATCTTACTGAGCGAATTAAATAAAATGCGTTCGGCTAAGCTTAAGAAAAGTTTTGATAACAACCAGCGTGCAGCACCTTCTTCAAGCCCAAAGCAATATTCTTCGGGTGCGCCAGAACCGCTTGGTCCGCCAGATGATTTATGGGATGACAGCGTAGGGCCATCAGAACAACAAGCTGTTGATGATGATGAACCTCAAGAAAAAGAAATTCTACGTTTAATGTTGGCTTATGGACATATGCTAGTTACTTGGGATCAGAACGAAGATTTATACATAGGATCTTTTATATTACAAAATCTTACTGATGTTGTATTTAAAAGAAGTCTTCATGATAAAATTATCAAATTGTATTGGGAAAAGGCTGAAAAAGGTCGTTTGCCTACAGAAAAAGATTTCACTCAAAATAGTGATCGGGAAATTTCTGATCTAGCAATAACATTATCTACTAGTAAGTATCAATTAAGCGAAAATTGGTTAAACAGACATCTTATCTATGTTAAAGATGAATCAATGGACTTAAAAAAAACAATTCTTGGAGGGATTTATCACCTTAAAAAAAATAAAATACAAGTGATAAAACAAGGTATTCTTTCAGAATTGAAGAATGAAAAAGATTCTTCTAAACAGGAAGATTTAATGATTAGGTATTCAAATATAAAAAGAATTGAGAAAATTATAGCTGATTTCATGGGGGCTATAATAGTTGAATAATTAGTTGCTAAAGATGATTTAATAAAAATGATCAATTTTTATAGATTATTTTTTGGATATATGTAGTATCGTCACCCTGAATTTATTTCAGGGTCTTTATAGCAGGAAAGATGCTGACCACGCAGTAGCTATTAGGCCTTTAAAACAATAAAAACTGCTAATAATAAATTCAGCATGACGATAGACTAGAATGAGAAGCTAAATATCATTATAGTGAAAATATTAATCAAACTCTAATATTTAATTAGATATGGCACTTCACAATGATTTAGGTAAAGAAGGCGAACGGATTGCAAGGCAATATCTGGAAGATAATGGATACGAGGTTTTAGATGAAAACTGGACACATGGTAAGGCTGAGGTCGATTTAATTGTATATAAAAACGGCATTATGGTTTTTGTAGAGGTTAAATCCCGGAGCTCAATTGCTTTTGGTGAACCGGAAGAATTTGTACACAAAGCGAAACAAATTCAGATGGAATTGGCCGCTAATGCCTATATTGACATCATGAATCATCAAAATGATATCCGTTTTGATATTATTGCGATTACCTTTACAAAAAATAAAAATTATAAATTAAACCATATAGAAGATGCGTTTTGGCCTGAAGATTAACCCCATTAAAAGTTTCTTATTTATCGGAATTGCACTTGCATTCGTGAGTTCTTGTAAAGACAGTTCTACCACAACTTACCGTAGTTTTCTTTCTCCGATGACTGGCCTTAATGTGCCATCAGGAAACGAATTTGATGTAAAAGTGCAGTTTGGAGCTGAACCCAAAGTAGATTCTGTAGTTTACCTGATCGATACTGTTAAAGTAGTTTCAAAAACCGATACTTCAGCCATCAAACTTAAAACAGCGGGTTTAAAATTGGGTAATCACCTGTTAACGGCTAAAATATTTGGAGATGGGAAGTCAGAGGAGTTAACTTCAAATATTAATGTTTTAGCGGCTCAGGCGCCAGTTGAGTATACTTATAAAGTGATTAAGACCTTGCCTCACGATACCTCTTCGTACGTAGAAGGTTTAGAATACCATGATGGCTTTTTCTACGAGAGTGCCGGCGATTATGGCCATTCGAGTCTGCGTAAAGTAGAACCATTAACAGGTAAAATCCTTCAGAAAGCAGATTTGGATAAGCAATATTTTGGTGAGGGCATCACAGTAATCGGCAATAAAATTATTCAGTTAACTTATCGCGAAAAAGTAGGCTTTGTTTATGATAAAGCTACGTTTAAAAAAATATCTGAATTTTCCTACACCACCGGCAGAGAAGGATGGGGCTTAGCTTTTGATGGCGATAAAGTATTGAATACGGATGGTTCCAACACGATCTTTTTTCTGAATAAGGATACCTATCAGAAAATTGGTTCGATTGATGTTTTTGATAATAAGGGGCCGATTCAAAATCTGAATGAACTTGAAATTATTGATGGTAAAATTTATGCAAACGTATACACAACCAATGAAATCATGATCATCAACCCAGAAACCGGCGCCGTTGAAAGCAAAATTGATTTATCTGGATTATTACCAGCTGATTACTTTAAAACTGAAGATGAAAAGGCCAATAATGTATTAAATGGAATTGCTTACGATAAGGCAGGTAAAAGGCTTTTTGTAGCCGGTAAAAAATGGCCACATATATTTCAGATCGAACTGATTAAGAAATAAGTATGGTCGTCATTGCGAGAAGGCTTTTTCAGCTGACGAAGCAATCTTTCTCGCCAGCATTGAAAGATTGCTTCGTCGTTCCTTCTCGCAATGACGATTTACGTATTAATCCTGTTTCTTCGGCTCGTCTAAATAACCATTAAAAATAATGGGCTGTTTATTCATGCTGCTGGCTGTTAGCGAAGCATAACCATTGGTCGAAATATTAATGGTAAATTGATAATTTTCTCTTGGTACATCCTTTGTATTAATCTGGATAATATAGGTTCCTTTTTTATTTTTCGATTCCTTGTAGGTGAAATTTTTTGAGGTAAATTTAATACCACCTTGTGTCGGATCCATCGGAGCAGAAAAAGATCTTCCAAAATAAGGAAGATAAGCAACAACACTGTCTTTAGTAACCTTTACATCGTATTGCGATCCCGACAGGTTTATTGAAGAGCCCCCCTGACTGCCTGGCATCATTGCTAATACTCTATTAACATCATTGTTTGACATCGGCAAGGCTGAGTTGGCAATAAAAGTATAATTTTTATCTGCAACGATTTTCACTGTAGTTTCTTTGTCAGTTTGGGCAAAAGAATGAAATCCTAACAAAAGAAATGCGATGCTCAATATTAAATTTAAACGTTTCATAATGTGTGTTTTAAATGTGTAACAATTTAAAGATGCACAAACTTGAAAGATTCCATAATAGTGCCAAAAAATGGAAAGTAGGGTGAATTTAACAATTTTAGTTTTTATATAAAGGATTTACCTTTTCAGATAACTTGATTTATACAAAGGATTACTTTTTTCAGTTTCCGAAGCACCCAGTATTGTGAATTTAAATAACCCTGCAGGAAGGTCATTCAGTTCTATTTCTCCGTTTTCGTTTGTCATTAACGTAATTAAACTTCCACCAGGATTTTTACCGCCTTTAACAATTATTCCTCCGATTGGCGATCCTGCCACCCTCGATTTGGGATTAGTTGAAGGTACTGAAATGATAAATTTATAATTCCCTATGCTGGCATTATTAAATTCTATTTCTCCATTTTGGTTGGTCACAAGTGTAATGGTGTTGCCCCCCGGGTTTTTGCCAGCTTTAACTACAATGCCGCCTATAGGTTGCCCTGCAACGAAACTTACCTCACCAGTAGTTACATCCAGTTTACCTTTAATAGCTTTCATAATGCAAGGGAAGTGAGATTCCGGGTAATTTAATTTACAGTAATCGCAATAATGTCCCTCTGGGGCCTGATTTCTTAAGGATTGCGTATTTGTTTCTTTCCTTTCTGTTGATGTACTGATTCTTTTAACCTGAGCCTGGATGGTGAATGAAATGCATAGCAGAAATGCTGCTATAATAGCTCGTTCTTTCATAATATTTGATTAGTTAATATAAAATTAATCAAAAAATATGGCTCTTGCTAGTTTTTGAACAGCGGGATTGGGCAATAGATTGTGTTTATGGTTATTTCTTTTTTGATGCTTTGGCATAGGGGTTGAAAGCCAGGGCACGGTCAACCCAGAAATCAAGCTCATCATTCCGGCTTAAAACATCTTCTGAAACCGAAATGTAGCCCTTCATAAGTATGCCGCCCATTACCATTTGTTGCCAACCGTCTTTATGCGATAGGTTTTCTAAAGTGGCTGGGTCAAGCCTCACCATGATGCTGTTCTTAGAAACACCAATGCACATTTTACCGTTCACCATAAAAATAAGTCCACCGAACATCTCTTTTTCCGTCACATCTTCTATGTGCATTAACCGTTCGGCCACTCGGAGTGTAAGGGCTTCGTTGTATATTCTCATAATTCATCTGTATGGTCTATTGAAACAAATTTGATTCCCTTTGAGATAAAGAAATCTTTAAGCATGCTAAATTTTTCCGTACAATTTTCACCTGTATTTATTTTTTTTGAGCTAAATTTCATACCCATGCAATCGAAGCAAATTTCGATATAAGCCATTACTTTTCTCTGATTGTTAAAGAATAAGATGGCATTGTGCGGATCATAGCAGGACATTCTTTCTACAATTACTCCATACTTTTTAGATCTGTAGCCATAGTTAAAAAGTAAATCTGTCAGTTTATTAATGCCTGCTTTGGATAGTCTGATTTCCTCCTTTACCATTCCGGCAGCTAAAATTCCTTTTTTAACTGGCAGATGGCTTGAAAATTCTGATATTGTATCTTGAAAAGATATTAAAGAAATGAGCGCTGTCTGGTTAAAAGGATAAAGCAGTTGCCTTTGGGAAGGACTATATTTATCTCTGTGTACACATTTAGAATTGTACTCCATTAACTTTGATTCCTCCTCTATTGAAAGATTTTTTAGAGGACCAAACTGTGCAATCACCGAATGACTGATAAATAACATCCATATTACGTTAAGAAATCTGAGCATATAGTAAGTATAAGGTGATGCAGGTTTAATTAAAACAATTTAATCTTTTAACATTCCTTTAGCAAAAAATAAATTAATTAAATTTGCAATATGCTATTAAACTGTTATCAGGAAGAACTGTTAGAGGCTGGATGTGATGAAGCTGGAAGAGGTTGCCTCGCAGGCCCTGTTTTTGCTGCAGCGGTTATTTTACCAAAAGGTTTTGTGTTAGAAGGATTAAATGATTCTAAGCAGTTATCGCATGAGCAAAGAGCGCTGTTAAGGCCAATTATTGAACAAGAGGCTTTGGCCTGGGCCGTAGCTTCTTGTGATCATGAAGAAATCGATCGCATTAACATTTTAAATGCATCATTTTTGGCCATGCACAGGGCGATTGAAAAATTACATACCCAGCCCCAATATCTGGTGATTGATGGCAATCGTTTCAAAACCTATCCGCAGATTCCGCATAGCTGTATTGTTAAGGGCGATGGTAAATATTTAAACATTGCGGCGGCTTCTATACTGGCAAAGACTCACCGCGATGAATACATGACCAATTTACATATCGATTATCCACATTATAACTGGATGCAGAATAAAGGCTATCCCACAATAGCACACCGTAAAGCCGTGATCGAAATCGGGTTATCGCCCTTTCACCGCAAAACTTTTAATGTAAGCGATCCTCAGTTGGATCTGTTTTCAAAAAACGCCTAAAATTTCGTAATTTCACAGCATTGTGAAAATTCTGTTGATTACCAAGCGGATTCCCTTTCCGCCAAATAGTGGTTACCCTATTGTGGTTTACAATACCATAAAAGGCTTACTACAACTTGGTGCAGATATCACTTTGTTTAGCCTCAACCCGACAAAAGGAAGGATTGATATCGAAGATATCTACGATCCTATTTTTGAACAGATTAAATACCATACCTGTGATTTAGATACCGATGTAAATGTATGGTCGGCATTTTTTAATATTTTCACCAACGAATCTTATAATGTTTCCAGGTATTATAGTGAAGATGCCGCAAGTCAGTTAGAAAACCTCTTACGCGAAAATGCATTCGATGTTATTCAATTTGAGGGACTTTTTGTTGTTCCTTATCTGGATGTGGTTAAGGCAAACAGTAATGCCAAGCTCATCTATCGGGCACACAATATCGAATTTACCCTTTGGGAACGTCTTTCTCATTCAGAAAAGTTTCTCATCCGGCGCAAGTATTTAGCTTTTCTAGCCCAGCGGCTCAAAGCATATGAGACCGATCAGATTAATCGTTTCCATCATATTTTTGCCATTAGTGAGCCCGATCGCCAAAGTATATTAAGGTTTGGTTGCGAAATTCCGATGTCGGTTTTTCCGGTTGCAATCGATTTAGAAAAATATAAAGTAGACAAAACCAAAACCAGTTTTCCTACGCTGTTTCATTTAGGTGCAATGGACTGGAGGCCAAATCAGGAAGGATTAGAATGGTTTTTAGATGATATCTGGCCCGATATTGAAAAACTGAATAAAGACCTTCGTTTTTATATCGCGGGGAAAAATATGCAGAAACATTTCTTCGAATATGATTCAGAAAACCTGATTGTAGAGGGAGAAGTTTTCGATGCGGTAGAATTTATGAATTCTAAAGCAATTATGATTGTTCCTTTAATTTCCGGCACCGGAATGCGGGTGAAGATTATTGAAGGCATGGCCATGAAAAAATGTATCATTGCCACCACTACTGCGGCTGAGGGAATTAATTGCAGGCACGGACATGATATTTTAATTGCCGATTCTGCAGATGAATTTTACCGGTCGATTTTACAGTGTATCATTAACCCAAAACGTTGGGTCGAAATAGGAGAGAACGCTCGTAAGACTGTCGAAAATGATCATGGTGTGCATTTAATCTCCAGTAAAATGCTGAAGATTTACGAAGAATTGGTGGGTGCATAGGTAGATTTATGAGTTGACAACTTTAATAGGCATTAAGAGTGAAAGTTGTCAACTCTGAAATGTGATAAGATAGATGCTAAAACAAGTTCAGCATGACGGATGATTAGAAAAATCATCTAAAAACTCCTTAAAATTAACCTCAAAATTTTGTCTTTTTCTTAGTACTTTTGCACCCCAAGAAGAATAACGAATAAAACTGTCATAATTCACAGAATATCAGCTATACTGGCTTCATTATCATAAAAAATAGAATTTACGGATGAAAAACACCGCATTAACAGAAAAACACATCGCTTTAGGCGCTAAAATGGTTCCATTTGCAGGTTACAATATGCCTGTTACGTATGAGGGTATTAATGCCGAACATGCAACTGTTCGTAATGGTGTAGGTGTTTTTGATGTAAGCCACATGGGCGAATTTATTCTTAAAGGTGAAAACGCATTGGATCTTATTCAACGTGTAACCAGCAACGATGCTGCTAAATTATACGATGGAAAAGTTCAGTACTCTTGCCTGCCAAACAAAGATGGCGGTATTGTAGATGATCTTTTGGTTTACAAAATAGATGATAAAACCTATATGTTGGTGGTAAATGCATCAAACATTGAAAAAGACTGGAACTGGATTCAGCAGTTTAATACAGAAGGTGTAGAAATGCATAATATTTCTGATCAAACTTCTCTTTTAGCCATTCAGGGACCAAAAGCGGCTGATGCTTTACAAAGCTTAACCGATGTTGATTTGGCTTCAATGGAGTATTATACTTTTGTAAAAGGTACTTTTGCTGGTATTGATAATGTGGTTATTTCTGCAACGGGTTATACCGGAGCTGGTGGCTTCGAGATTTATTTCGAGAACCAATATGCAGATCAGATCTGGGATGCTATTTTTAAAGCGGGTGCGCCATATAACATTAAGCCAATTGGCTTAGGTGCCCGCGATACTTTGCGTTTAGAAATGGGTTTCTGCTTATACGGAAATGATATTGATGATACTACTTCACCAATTGAAGCTGGTTTAGGCTGGATTACTAAATTTTCTAAATCTTTTACCAATTCGGAGGCATTATTAGCCCAAAAAGAAGCTGGTATTCAAAAGAAATTGGTTGGTTTCGAAATGATCGACCGTGGTATTCCGCGCCATGATTATGAAATTGCTGATGCCGAAGGAAATATTATCGGTAAAGTAACTTCCGGTACCCAGGCGCCTTCTTTGCAAAAAGCAATCGGTATGGGTTACATTGCAAAAGATTTCACTAAAGAAGGAACTGAAGTTTTTATTTTAATCCGCAATACGCCAATTAAAGCTAAAGTGGTTAAGTTTCCTTTTTATAAATAGATAAGTTGCCAGTATCAAGTAGCAAGATGGAATTTGTCTTGCTACTTGATACTTTATACAGGATACTAAACCTATGTCAAAAAAAATAGAAGTTTGTTTAACGCCAGCCTTGATCGATTTATATGATATCGAACAAAGTATTGTAGTGGTTATCGATATTTTGAGAGCTACCTCCTCTATTACTTATGGGATAGATAATGGTGCTGAAGCGATTATTCCGGTGGCCCAGGTGGAAGATTGTTTAAACTATCGCGATAGCGGATTTTTATTGGCAGCAGAACGAAATGGAGAGGTAGTTGCAGGCTATGATTTCGGCAACTCGCCATTCTCTTATACCCACGAAAAAGTAAACGGAAAAACAGTCGTTTTAACCACTACCAATGGAACCAAGGCCTTACATTTGGCGCAGAAAAGAGCTTACCAGGTTGTGATCGGATCATTCCTTAATTTAGATTCGCTTTGCGATTATCTGAGAAGCCAGGATAAAAATGTGCTTTTGTTGTGTGCTGGGTGGAAAGATCAGTTTAATTTAGAAGATACCCTTTTTGCCGGTGCCGTAGTGAATAATCTCCGTCAGAATTTTGAACATTTTGATGATTCCAGCGTGGCTGCTGAAGATTTGTATTCTTTGGCTAAAGCAGATCTGAGAAAATACCTTCACAAATCATCGCATAGCCATCGCTTGGCTCAGTTGAATATAGAGGAAGATGTTGTTTTCTGTTTGCAGCTAAATCTGTGCAAAACAATTCCGGTATTGGAAGGTGAACGTTTGGTGGCCTTAAAAACTAATTAATATAGTCCTCGTTTGTAACGAGGATTGTGGAGAACCACATTTGTAATGTGGTTGCATCAGTCACAAGAGTTGTTTCCTCTCGGCGATCAAATCGCCATTCTCTTTTATCCTCGTTTCAAACGAGGACAATGAGGTAGTCTTAAAATTAAAAGCTGAAATTTAGCCCTAATAATATTGCATTTTTTCTAAAATTTGCACCATTAAATTGAGTTTCCTCTGTTGCCCGGCTATTAAAATAAGCTTTATCTACACCAGAGTAAGTGTTGATATTATTGATCTTATAGTCAACTTCTACCTGTAAACTATTGTTCAATGGTACAGCAAGATTGATATCGCCACTTAACGAAAAGGAATTTGCCTTATGTGTAAAGCTTACAGGTTTTGCAAAATCGGGAATTAAATTCCAGTTGGCTTTTGCCGAATAAGTATAAAAACCGCCTAATACTGTAGCACCTATACTGAATTTCTGCATTTTAAGAACGAGTTCTGTTCCAAAATCGAATCCTTTATATCTTGCTTGATATGTAGAGTTTAAGCCTTTGCTGTCAGGGTTATTTGCACTTTCTAACAGATGGGATTTTTGTTGATGGTATGAAAGTCCAACAATTGGATTGATGTTAAATTGCCCTAATTTTAATAGTTGATAGCTGAACTGTAAATCGGCATCATATAAGTAACCTTTATTTGCGTTAAGGAGATCGTAATAAAAAGCATTTTGCCTGTTGTCATCTGCATAATCGGTATCCTCTGCCTCACCCTTTGTTATGCTGCTGTATTGGTTGGTGGCTTTAACATTGAACCGCCTGGTAATATTATATTTGATGTCCAGGCCAAAACCAGGCCCTTTAAGATTTTTCCAGATCAGTTCTGATAGTACATTTGGACTGGTTCCGGCCGCATTGCCGGCAATAGACCAATCGAATTTAGATTGCTGGAGACCGATATAAGGTTTTACGCTCCACCTGTGAGGGGTGTCTTGTGCCGATACGACTTTACAGGATAAGATAAGGATTGAGCAGGTTAAAAATTGTTTAAAAAAGGAAATCCGCAAAGCGATCTGCATATCTAATTTTTATTTTATAGCAGTAAAATACACATAGTGATCAATTATACCACTATGTGTAATTGTTTCATTTTTAAAATGGATATACTGTGGCAATAAATGTTTTATCAGTAGGAGATAGTACAGTATTCCATCCCACTTCGTAATCACCGATGGTTAATTCGTTTGGAACCGCATAGTGCATGATCGAATTTTTATCATAAGCACTATAATTGGTTTGGGTAGTAGTGTATTTTGCAAATAAGGCATTATCTACCTCTGCCTGGCTCCAGTAATTTGGAGCAGCTGCGTAATAAGCATAAACAGCAGGTTTATCCCAGGGTATAGCGACTAATGGGTGTTGGTGTTCATGGATCAATCCTAAGGCGTGGCCAAACTCGTGGATTACTACCCGGCTATATTCAGATTCTGCTGTGCTTGTAGTAAACCAGCCGTAGTTCATGGTAGCACCGGTGCTAGGCGTTGATTTCCCGATATAAGACCAGGATCCATCTCCATCTACAAAACTTACCCTGATTTTAGCTGTATTGTCGTTTGTTACAAAGTTGAATTTAATGTTGGCATATTGTTCCCAAGCCTTTGCGTATTGGATTACTTTAGCCCTGATGGCTGCTGTGCTTCCGTTTAAACTTACCTTGATTGTAGTTCCTGTAGTCCATTTTGTAGATTTTAGCACTGCGCCTCTTGGGGTAGTGCCATCTAAAGATCTTTCTGTGCAGATCTGAATATTACCAAGTGGATTCACGGTAGCTATTTCTGGTTTTTCTAAATCTGCAGTTTCTGTAGGCCTTTCTTTTTTACAAGCGTATAATACTGTAGATAGGGCAAGTGCGGTTAATAAGGTTTTATTTAATTTTAAAAATTTCATGTTTAGGTTGTTTTTAGGTTAATAATGATCTGATTTTTGACTGAAAGTCATTTAGAAAATAGTGAATACAGGAATTCTTCTTCTTTGGAAAAGAATAATTTGGTTGAAAAACATAATAGACATTTAGGTTAATTTCCTCTGCGTTTGCAAAGTACAATCCTAAAGTAAAGTAATATTATATCAACACCAAGAAAATTGTAATATTTTTATTGCGTACGTGTATTTTTTAAACTCAATAAAATAGATAATTTAATTTATTTTATTGTAGTTTTAATACTGCAAAAAGCAGGCGGTAGACCAGTAAATACGATCAATTACTTCGTGATCAGTTCAGAGATTGTAGGACTATTTTTAATCGTAATCAAGGCTTCTTCGTGCGCCAGCCAATAAATATCTTCAGCACGTTTCATATCAAACGTACTAATGGCCCCTAAACCTTTTGGTTCGATTAATACATTACAAAATTTAGCCTTTCTTTCCATATCGTGGTTGATCGACATGATACCTGCGCGGCCCATTAAATTGGTAATACCTGTAATTTTATCAACTGGCTTTAGGTGGTTACAGGATGAGCCTATAATGAAATCGCATTCATCCATTAAAGGTTCGACCGGGAAATTATTTAAAATGCCGCCATCCACATACATCTGACCATCAATCATAATGGGTTTAAAAATGCCAGGTATACAACTAGAGGCATGAATGGCTCTGATAAGCGGCCCTTTTGTAAAATAAACCAACCGTCCTTCACTAAAGTTTACGGCGGCAATGGTTAAAGGTATTTTTAGTTTTTCAATTGAATCTTCCGGAAAATATTCTTTTAAAATTAAAGCAGTATTCTCAATATTAATTAATCCCAAAGAACCTACTGCCGGGCGTACAAAGCGCCAGAGCTTCGTTTTGAGGAAAATATTTAACCCTTCTTCCGGATCTATACCAGCTGCAAAAAAGGCTCCGGCTATGGCTCCTGCACTTGTTCCACTAATGTGACTAAAGGTAATGCCCAAATTGCTAAAGGCTTTTAAAACCCCTAAATGAGCTATTCCCCTAATGCCTCCACCTGATAATACAATGCCAACTTTCATAGATTTAATTTAGTATGATTACTTAAAAGTTCAAATGATCAATTTTATTGCTTAATTGTTGTATTGTTTTGGCCTTTAAAACTGATAATTAAAAACAGCAAACTGATAACTATCGCTGTTGTTTAGGTTTATACTTCGATTGATTTAAAATCTTTTGCGCATCGTTATCTGCCATTAACTGTTGCAAAGTAACATCGGGATGCGCCTTCATGTATTTCTTAACAATTTGCCAACCCATCCATACACCCAATTTTGGTGCCGAATCTCTATTTTCGCCTAAACCCGGGGTAAAAGGTCCTTCAGATAAAAACACCTGGATTTTTTGGTAGTCGGTTTCATACAGGTAATTGTTCTCTAAAAAATATGCCCAAATATCACCCTCAAAATTTTGGACCCAGTCTAATTGTTGTTGAGTATATCCGATTTTGATAGAATCGCTTAAGTTTTCGGGCAGTACCTGATCTAAAAAATATAAAACCTTTCCCTGAAAGATCATTTTAGATAACAAGGTTCTATTGTCATCAGGCTCTGCAAACAGTTCTTCATGTGCATACGTCTCGGCTACACGTGGCACAATATATTCAGGTGCAAATCTCCTCGAAAGGTATAGGGGTACACTTTGTACAATCGCTCTATAAAATTTGCTGTCTTTGCCCAGAAACATGTCCAAGCCAATACCCAGATAGTTATCGCCTACTGGCATTTGGTAAGCAAAACCTGAAGCAAAAGAAATAAATTTTGGAATCTTCGCTTTTGGATAATAATATTTAATGTATTTAAAAGTCTCGTTTAATCCCTCTTCCTGTACTTTTAAGTTTGGGAAAACACTATCTACTTCTTTGCTTAAATCGGTATAGGCCTGATCTTGGTATAAATTGGTCAACGATTCGGTGTTGGAATATTTACTGTCTAAAATCCGATGGATAAAATCATCATAAAACACACCATAGTTTGAAGTTAGTTGTTTGTCTACATCAATCACATTTTTGTTTTTTCCATTAAACAGCTCTTTATCAAATCTTTCAATTTTAATGTCTACCTGTATATTGCTTACATCAGGTCTGTTGCTTTGCTTACAGGAAATAAATGTGATGGCGAAAAGAAAAATTAGATAAATTTGCCAGTGTTTAACGTTATACATCATGTACAACAAATATATATAAACACTGATAGCATGAAAAGAATATCAATCATTTTAATTTTGTCTGTTTTAAGTATTGGCGCATGGGCGCAAAATTTTCCTATAACCAATTATGGCTTTAGGTTAGGTCTAACTGCTACCCCAACTTTTGGTTGGATTAAGCCTGAACAGGGAAAAACAGATGGAATAGCTTTGGGTTTTTCTTACGGATTAATGGGCGATTTTAATTTTGCTCCTAATTATAGTTTTTCTACCGCTTTAACCATTACATCTATTAACGGTAAAAGTACGGAGGCGAACGTGCTGCCTTATTATGCAACGAGTAGTAGCAGTACCCCAAAAGCTTACGATTTAAAATATAAGTTACAATATGTAGAACTGCCTTTAACCATTAAATTAAAAACAGTAAAGGCTGACGGAAAACGCTGGTATGGTCAGTTTGGTTTGTCTAATTCATTCAATATCAGCGCTAAGCAAGATGCAGTTACAGGCGGTATGGTTGTTGGGGATAATTTAAACGTATCTGATAATATCAAACTTTACCGTGCCGGATTAATCATCGGTGGAGGTGGCGAATTTGATATTTCTGGCAATACGAGTATTGTAGCGGGTTTAACTTTTAATAACGGTTTCACTAACATTGTAACAGATAAAGCCAGGGATGTTAGAAATCATTATCTGGCACTTAATTTCGGTGTATTTTTTTAGCCGCGCAATAGTCTTGATACTCAATTCCTAATACTTGATACTACAACCATGAAAATAGCACTAGCACAACTTAATTACCACATTGGAAACTTTGAAGCCAACACAAAAAAAATAACGGAAAATATTCAATTGGCTAAAGATAAAGGAGCTGATCTGGTTGTTTTTGCCGAACTGGCTATCTGTGGTTATCCCCCAAGAGATTTTTTAGAGTTTGATGAGTTTATCGCCTTGTGCGAAGGTGCTGCCCAGGAAATAGCCAGACATTGTACAGATATTGCCTGTATTGTCGGTTTACCGGTTAAAAATGAGATCTTACAGGGAAAAGACCTGTATAATGCAGCGTATTTTATCGAAGAAGGAAAAGTTAAAGCAGTTGTTAAAAAAGCATTATTGCCTACGTACGATGTGTTTGATGAATACCGTTATTTCGAACCTGCCACAACATTTAACTGTATCGATTTTAAGGGAAAAAAAATTGCCTTAACCATTTGTGAAGACCTGTGGAATATTAACGATAATCCACTATATGTTTCTAACCCAATGGATGAGCTTATTAAGGAGCAACCTGATGTGATGATTAATATTGCGGCATCTCCTTTCTCATATACCCATGATGATGAACGTATAAAAGTTTTAGCAGATAATGCAAAAAAGTATAACCTTCCGGTATTTTATGTAAACCAGGTTGGTGCGCAAACTGAAATTATTTTTGATGGCGGTTCTTTGGTTTTCGATGCTGATGGAGAGATGAAAGCAGAGATGAAGTATTTTGAAGAAGACCTCCAGGTTTTTGACCTGGAAGAGGTAGAAAGTGTGCGTAACAAATACCCTAAATCGGAAAGATTAACTGATATTGAGCAGATTCACGATGCATTGATTTTAGGCATTAAAGATTATTTCAGGAAATCTGGTTTTAGTAAAGCGGTTTTAGGTTTATCAGGCGGAATTGATTCTGCCGTGGTATGTGCACTGGCTTGTCGCGCGCTAGGTCCGGAGAATGTAATGTCCGTTTTAATGCCTTCTAAATTTTCTTCCGATCATTCCGTTCAAGATGCTTTAGATTTGGTTAATAATATTGGTTGCATGCACGAAATTGTGCCAATTAAAGAAGTTGCAGAAGCATTTGATCATATACTTGCGCCAGCTTTTAAGGGTTTGCCTTTTAACCTTGCTGAAGAAAATATCCAGGCCCGTATCCGTGGTATTATTAATATGGCGATGAGCAATAAATTTGGTTATATTTTATTGAATACCTCTAATAAAAGCGAATGCGCAGTAGGGTATGGTACCTTGTATGGCGATATGTGTGGCGCAATTGGGGTAATTGGCGATGTATATAAAATGCAGGTTTTCGAGCTGGCCAGGTACATCAATAAGGAAAGGGAAATTATACCGGTTAATACTATTGTTAAACCACCTTCAGCAGAATTGAGACCTGATCAGAAAGATTCAGATTCGTTGCCTGAATATGAGATCTTAGATAAAATATTATATCAGCATATCGAAAAGAAACAGGGCTCAAAAGCCATTATTGCCCAGGGTTTTGATGAGGCATTGGTGTTGCGTATTTTAAAGATGGTAAATATTGCCGAATTTAAACGTTACCAAACGCCACCTATTTTAAGGGTATCGCCTAAAGCCTTCGGTATGGGAAGAAGAATGCCAATTGTAGGGAAATACATGGCTTAGCTGTTTAAGGTTTAATTGTTTAATTGTTCAATTGTTGAGATTGTTAAATTGTGAATTGCCAATTGAAAACTGTTTACTTGTTTAAACTGTGAACTGTAGACGGGGCGTCATCTCGACTGAAGCTCAGCGGAATGGAGAGATCTATCCAGACAGATTTCTCGACTGCGTTGCACTACACTCGAAATGACGATCTATTACCGGTCCGCCATCACAATTAAGCTAAAGTAGCATCAACTGTAATAGTTGTATTTAATAATTTAGAGATCGGGCAGTTTTTCTCTGCATCGGCTACCAGTTCATCAAATTTTTCTTGTGTTAAATCAGGTACAGAAGCGGTTAGGGTTAAATGTGATTCTACAATTTCACCTTTAGATGGATCAAGGTTAATTTCACATTTAGTTTCCAGTTTATCAGCTGTAAACCCTGCTTCAGTTAAGTTAGCAGATAGTTTCATGGTAAAGCAGCCTGCGTGTGCAGCAGCAATTAATTCCTCTGGATTTGTACCAACACCTTCTGCAAAGCGAGAATTAAAAGAATATTGAGTATTATTTAAAGTGGTACTTTGTGTAGTGATGTTACCATTACCTTCTTTAATAGAACCTTGCCATACGGCCGTTGCATTTCTTTTCATGATTGGATTTTATTTTTAGATTGTTTAACACCTAAAGATAAAAATATGTTTGTTTAAACGAGACAATCTTTGTTAAGAAATAATGTGATTATTCAACCTCTTCTATTGGTTCTTCTTTAACCATCTTGCTTCTTAACGATTGAAAAAGCAATATACCAACACCTATCATAATCGAAATATCAGCAAAATTAAAAACACCTGTTTGGAAGAGGTAAAAATCCATATGCATGAAATCGGTAACCGACCCATGTACAATCCGGTCGTATAGATTGCCAATACCGCCACCTATCAGAAAACACAAAGCAATTTGCATCGTCATTGGTAAATTGCGTTTGGCAAAAAGAAAATATAACCCGTAGCCCAGAAATAATAATGGTAAGCCTGTTAAAATAATCAGTCTGAAAATATAGGGCATATTATCACCTAGACTTAAAAACGCACCACTGTTTTCTACTTTGGTTAAGGTAAAATGATCTTTTATAATGCTGATATGTTCGTAATCGCTGATCTCATTACGCACAATTTTTTTAGAAATCTGATCGCAACCAAAATTTAAAGTAAGCAGTAATAATAAAACAGACCACCTAAGGTTTTTAAACTGTTGCATGTTTTTGTAATTAGAAGTTTAATGATATGTTAATTCCATTTCTGGAATTATTAAGTCTTTACTTATCTCTGGTATTAGTTTTTTAAGGTATGCTTCTTTTTCCTTATTGGCATTTATGAAATACCAATTTTTACCGGAATTGTAAGATATGCAAAGGAGATAATTTGTAGCCTTAGCTTTTTTATCTTTAATTTTCACTTCAGAAATTTGCGGTAGAATACATTGAAATACATTTGCTGATTTAAGCATTTGTTGAGGAGTCCCGGTGTTAATATTGATATATGATACGCCTTTATCTGCAACGAAATTCATTCCTTTTCTAAGAACTGTTTTTGCAGAATCAATCCCACCCATAAGTACAATAATTTTGGGATGTGTATATTGTAATAAAGTTTGGTAATCATTATTGTTAAAGGCGACTAACATCGCATTTGATTGTTTATTCAAACTATCTAAATAAAATTGTGCTTTAACTTTAAATCCACCAAGCAAAAGCAGAAAGAAAATGAGTATTTTTATTTCTTTACCCATTTTCTATAAGGAATAATCAGGGCTAAGATAACTGCTAAGAGACTCAAGATTTTTGCAATAATATCTCCACTTTTTACATAAAAGGTAATCTCGTCGTTGAGGTTGATGTTGGCTTTTAGTGCAGTCCTGGTCCACCATTTGGTGCTTTGTGTTACATCGCCACGTTGATTGATGAAACAAGATATGCCCGTATTTGCAGAACGGGCTACATCGCGGTGGGTTTCAATTGCCCTAAGCTTTGCGTACATCATGTGCTGATCTTTACCTGAGGTATTTCCCCACCAGCCATCATTCGTAATAATAGCAATAAATTGTGCGCCATCTTTAACCTGTTGGCCAATCCATTCGCCCCATAAGCTTTCGTAACAAACCACTGGTGCAGCACCGATGCCGCTTTGTGCATAAAGTACGCTTGGTTTTTCTTGCCAGCCCCAGCCACCAACTGTTCCACCTAATTGAGCAAAAACACCGTCTAAAAATGAAAATACTTTTGGGAAAGGCATTTTCTCTACCCCGGGAACGAGCTTAGATTTATGGTAAAACTGGACATTAGCAGAGTTTTCTACCTGCATCGCTGTATTAAAATTGTCGAAATAAAGGCCTTTCTGATTATCAAATTTAGCTGTTATTGTTTTTTTGTCCTGATAAATTTTAATGCTTTCTATACCTGTGATCAATGTTCCATTTTTATACTTTGATAAAAAGCTTTGCAGGTTGATGAAATCATTATTGCTTCTGATCCTATCTTCATCTGCGTAATTTGGAATGGCAGTTTCCGGCCAGATAAAATATTCTGTGTTGGATTGCCCGATTGAATCGGATAAATGGGTTAAAATTTTAATTTGTTCAGCAGGCGGAATATTCTCCAGTTTTTGATAAGGATCAATATTAGGCTGAACCACTACAACATTACTCGGTGTACCTTTCTGTTCTGCTGTAAAGTATTTGGTTAGTGAAATGCTGATGGGTATAATCACCACCAAAGCCCAGATTCCTGCAGTTCTAAATCTTAAATAGCCAGTTTGGGACTTAAATTTTTTATAAGCCTCAAAGGCTAAAATATTGCTCAATAAAATCCATAATGAACCTCCATAAATACCGGTATAATCGTACCATTGCGCCAATTGGTGCATTCCAGCCAATCCATTTCCTAAAGTCATCCATGGGAAGGCTAAATCCCAGGTTTGCTGCAGATATTCTAAAGCGATATAAAAGGCAATTAAGCCAAGATAGGCGATCTTTTTATTTACGTATTTACCCAACCTGTAGTATAACCAAAAAGCAAAAGTCATTAAAAGTGCACCTAAACCGTAAGGGATTAAGGAAACGGGTAGTGCTACTGCCGGGCCATTATAAGCACTAATCGCATTATATACCCAATAAATTGACGCCGTATTCCAGGCTAAAAAAGTTAAACCTGCCGTTAAGAAAATTCTTTTTCCCTGTTTTTTTTCTGCATTACCTGAAATGGAATCGAGCGCAATAAACAAAGGAACCAGGCCGATTAACAACAAAGGTGTGGTAAAAGGCATTGGTGGCCAGGCTAGCCAAAGCAAAAATGCACTTAGGAGGGCGAGGAGGTAAGTTTGTTTAGATTTCATATAAAATTACTTGTCATTCTGACGCAGGAAGAATCTCTAAGCGACAAAGAACTGACTTTGTTTTGGTTAATGTAAGTACAGTGCAACTGTGTTAGGGATGCTTCGTGCCTCAGCATGACAGTATGAATTACAAACTATCTAAAATATCTGCTTTTTTAGCTTCGTATTCTTCCTGAGTAATCAGGTGTTTATCGTACAAAGTTTTAAGCTTGCGTAATTTTAAAGTGGTTTCATCTTCCGGCTCTTCTACAACTTCAGCTATTTGAATAACAGGTTCTACTGGTTCAGGAGTTGGTTCGTAAGCCGGAATTTCGGTTAAAGGCTGCGCATTTAAATTAATGGGAGAGGCCGTTGCGCGGTTTTCTTCCAATTTTTGCTGACGGAGAATCTCTTTATATTCTTCTAACTGTTGGTT
Source organism: Pedobacter sp. MR2016-19 (assembly GCF_014947265.1). Lineage (NCBI taxonomy): Bacteria > Pseudomonadati > Bacteroidota > Sphingobacteriia > Sphingobacteriales > Sphingobacteriaceae > Pedobacter > Pedobacter sp. MR2016-19. The sequence continues at coordinate 40,423 of NZ_JADCNK010000006.1, read as the reverse complement.
TGCCGCCTGGTGCAATTTACGGGCTTGTGCTTTTGGAATATATTCTGTTACAATATTTTCACCGCTCTGTGGTACACAGATGAACTTAGAGGTAAAAAAATCTTCTTTGAACGAAACTTCTTTAATGTTTTTCCATGAAATATCTTTAAAATTCATGGTTAGGCCTAAATTACCCGGCTCGCAATAAAAAATGCGTTTATTAGAGATCGCGATGCTATCCGGCATTAAATTTACTGCGGGTTTTTTCTGTACCGCTAAATATAAAAGTTCTTCGCCGGTAGTTAATAGGTCGTTTAATTTTCCAATAACTTTTTCAATCGCTTTTGGGTCTTGCTCGTCACTCAGAAATCTATCTATGCTAATCATAATATTTTAAATTGTTGTGTGGTTACGTTTTAATGCTATTCTTCAGCATCTTCATATTTGTTTTTGCTTTTAACATTGGGTTTCCCCGCTATGCAAATTACAAATTCTCCTTTTAAAGTATTGTTTTCAAAATGTGATTTTATTTCTACCAAAGTTCCGCGAACGGTTTCTTCGAACATCTTGGTCAGTTCTCTGCTTACTGATGCCTGCCTGTCGGCACCTAAATACTGTGCAAACTCCTCTAAAGTTTTTAATAAACGGTGCGGACTTTCGTAAAGTATAATGGTGCGGTCTTCTTCGGTCAATTTTTTAAACTTTGTTTGTCTGCCTTTTTTAACAGGTAAAAAACCTTCGAAACAAAATGCATCTGCAGGTAAACCCGAATTAACCAAAGCAGGTACAAAAGCTGTTGCGCCAGGTAAACACTCTACGGCAATATCATTTTTAATGGCTTCGCGTACCAGGAAAAAACCCGGATCGGAAATGGCTGGTGTTCCGGCGTCAGATATAAGGGCAATTTTTTGTCCTTCGTTCAAAAACCTGATAATTTCTGAAGTGGCTTTGTGTTCATTGTGCTGGTGGTGTGAGAAAACTCTTTTATCAATCCCAAAATGTTTGAGCATCGGGGCACTGGTACGAGTATCTTCAGCGAGAATCAGATCGCATTCTTTTAATATACGGATTGCCCTAAAGGTCATATCCTCTAAATTGCCTATGGGCGTTGGTACGAGAAATAGTTTGCCATCCATATTTTTCTGTGTCCGTCATTGCGAGAAGGAACGACGAAGCAATCTTTTTGTGGAGAGATTGCCGCACTACGTTCGCAATGACGACTTAATTATTATCTTTGCTTAAAAAATTAAATAATGCTGCAAGTTAACTATATCCGCGAAAATAGAGAGAAAGTTTTAGAACGTTTAAGTATCCGTAATTTTAAACAACCAGAACTGGTAGATGAAATCATTAAAATCGATGAAGACCGCCGTTCTACACAAACTTCCCTGGATAATATTTCTGCTGAAGCGAATGCAGCTGCCAAACAGATTGGCGATTTAATGCGTACTGGTAAAAAAGAAGAAGCCGAGGCGATTAAAGCAAAAACTGCTTCTCAAAAAGAAAATATCAAAAACCTGAGCGATAAATTGAATGAGTTGGAAACTGCTCAACACAATTTAATTGTTCAATTGCCTAATTTGCCTTATCATTTGGTAAAACAAGGCTCTACTGCAGAAGAAAATGAGATAGTTTTAACGCATGGCGAACCTGCCCAATTACCAAGTAAAGCTTTGCCGCATTGGGAATTGGCCGCGAAATATGATATTATCGATTTCGAATTGGGCGTAAAAATTACTGGTGCTGGTTTTCCGGTTTATAAAGGAAAAGGAGCAAGATTACAACGTGCATTGATCAATTTCTTTTTAGATCATGCTACTGCGGCAGGTTATAAAGAAATGCAGGTTCCTCATTTGGTTAATGCGGCTTCAGGTTTTGGTACCGGACAGTTACCTGATAAAGAAGGACAGATGTATCATTCAACTGTTGATGATTTATATTTAATCCCAACAGCTGAAGTTCCGGTAACCAATTTATACCGTGATGTAATTGTTAAAGAAGAAGATCTCCCAATTAAAAATACTGCTTATACCCCTTGTTTCCGTAGAGAAGCGGGCTCTTATGGTGCTCATGTACGTGGTTTAAACCGTTTACACCAATTTGATAAGGTTGAAGTAGTGCAGATTACGCATCCGGATAAATCTTACGAAACCTTAGAAGAGATGAGCAATTATGTTCAGTCTTTATTGAAAGAACTTGGGTTACACTATCGCGTATTGCGTTTATGTGGCGGCGATATGGGCTTTACTTCTGCTATGACATATGACATGGAAGTATGGAGTGCAGCGCAAGAACGCTGGTTGGAAGTTTCTTCTGTTTCAAATTTCGAAACTTACCAGAGTAATCGTTTAAAACTGCGTTTTAAAGGAAAAGAAGGTAAGGCGCAACTGGCACATTCATTAAACGGAAGTGCGTTGGCTTTACCACGTATAGTGGCTTCGATTTTAGAAAACTACCAAACTGAGAATGGAATTAAAATTCCGGAAGCTTTGGTGAAGTATACTGGGTTTGATATGATTGATTAATCTTAGATAAATCGTCATTGCGAGGCAAGAAGCAATCTTAATGCTGTAGCAAAACCTTTTGGTATTTGGCGATTAATTAAAGAAAACGAAGTTTCTCTTGTAGTAAGATTGCTTCGTCGGCTGAAAAAGCCTTCTCGCAATGACGATATTTCTAATAAAAAAAGCTTTGCATTAATGCAAAGCTTTTTGTTTTTATAGATAGATGTGTTTTTTGTATGATTATAAAATCAGGATCAACAATAAAATGATGATAATGATTGCACCAACTGAAAGATAAACACCTCCAGAAACAGCACGAGCCTGACCTTTTAATTCTCTTAACTCGCTACGTAAAGCTTTACGTTCTGCTCTTGTTAAGTTTGATTTATCCATGTCTCTGATCTCTTCAACACGGGTTTTGATTCTTTCCAGTTTCACTGCTTGTTCTGCAGTTAATTCTGTTGGGTTTTTCGCAGGTTTATCAGCAGCCTGAGCTGAATTAAAACTAATACCTAACGAGAATACCAAGGCTAACGTGTAAATGAATTTTTTCATAATATCTAATTTTTTTAGTGTTCAACCAATACTTAACAAAAAACCTACCAAAATGTTCTGGTAGGTTTTGAAAAGCATTAATTTAAACTATTAAAATTCTTATTTAATCTCGAAAACAGCATTTACTGTGAAATTCAGCTTGATTTTTTTGAAATCAATTTCAGGAGCGCCAGCAGCATCCGACATTTCAGCTTTCATCGCAAAAGTTCTATAAACCGGTTGTATTACATTATCTCCGCCATCCTGTATTTCAATTACACTACCTAATTTATCGCCTAATGCTTCTACCATGTAAGTTGCCTTCTCTTTTGCCGCCAATAAAGCTTTAATTTTAAGTTCTTTTTTCAAACTCTCAATTTTAGAATAATCGTAGCTTTCAATGTTTGTATTGGCAATTCCTTTGGCATCAATTGCTTCTAATATTGCATTGAATTTGTTCAGGTCGCTCACTTTTAAACGGTATTGTTTGCTGGCTAAAAAATCAGGATTTTTCTTTTTCTCTGTTTCATAGTTCCAGCTGCTTAAATTGCTGATGGTTAAGTTTTCTTTTGCAATGCCCGCTTTTTGTACAGCGGCAAACAGTTGTTTTTCCAGTTCCGTAATGTCTACTTTTTTCTTTCCGTTTAAATATTCTTTTAGTGAAATACCGATATAAATAATATCTGGTGTTACTTCTGTTTCTGCAGTTCCGCTAACATTAATTTTTCTGCGTAAATCTACTTGTTGAGCCATCGCTGACGATAAACCTAAAAATGCAACCAGTGCAAGTGTTATTAACTTTTTCATATCTATTTTTCTTTGTGTGTACTGTAATGATGTAAAGCGTACACAAATTCCACACCGGGATTATATATTTTTTATTTCATAAACGATTATCCTTACCCAAAGGCTACAGTTTTTCCTTTTAATAAGCCTATTCGGTTTATTTACAGCACTATAAATTATCCCCTGCCGTGCTGGGGAAAAATAAATTAGAATGCAATTAGATATATAAATTTTGGAATAATTCTAAGATTCTATTTTTAGAAGCGAATTCTAGCAAAATTTATCAGCCTCTATTAAGGGTAGAAATAAGAATGAAGAAAATTATGCGCTAGGTTTTATGCTTAAATAGACGGAATTATATAGGATTATAAAACCTGGCGCAGCAGAGTTTTCTGCAGAATTTTAATCATGTTTTGCAATTAGGAACTGCAAAAAGAATTGAATTTTTGGCTGTTAAACCTTTGATACTTTAACAGCAGTTGGTCCTTTTTGACCCATTTCTACTTCAAACGTAACTTTATCACCTTCTTTAATCTGGGTGATTAAACCGTTTGCGTGAACGAAAATACTGTCTTGTGTTTCAGTGTTTTTAATAAAACCGTAACCTTTACTGTCGTTAAAGAAAGTAACTGTTCCTTTTTTAACAGGATTTTCATCGATGATATCCTCTTGTCTTGAAATACCAATCTGAATATCTTCTGTATTAATTACTTTCTTTTTCTTCGGATCTGGTGGAGTAGAAGAGATGTTTCCGTTTTCGTCAACGTAAGCCATCATATCTTCAAGTGCTAAACCTTTTTTGGCATTAGCCTGACGCTCTTCTTTTTTCTCTTGTTTGTCTTTTTGTTTTTTTAATCGTTTTTTTTCGTTCTCTTTTTTACTGTATGTTGCCTGAGATTTAGCCATATTTTATTTAATTGTTTTGAAAGGTGAGTGGAATGGAGAATTATACAAAGATAACAATACTAAAGCACAAACACGATTTTATTCGGTTATGCTCTTGTCATTATGGATAATGTTTGACATATAAACACAGATGGATCCTTCGACTACACTCAGGATGAATCATGAATGGGAGGTAGCTCGTATAGGTGACGATGATATATGTGGTATTGTAGTGGTCTTAGGTATAGATCCTTTGACTACTGTTAGGATCAAGTAACGAATAGAATATAAGCGATGCAATACTCCGTGTTTCTGTGTTTCCGTGGCATTGTTTCTCTATTATTTTTTTACCACAGATGAAAAGGATGAACGCTAATAGGGAAAATAAATCTGTGTAAATCTGTGGTTTATTTTTATGATGCCCTGTTTAGCCATTTTTGTTTATCTGCCTGATAAACAAAATTCCATTTTAAGGGCTCACCATAATAGGCTACCTCTAATTCAGCGATTTTAACAGCACCTAATTTTTCTGTAGCTTTTTGTGAACGGAAATTAGTAGCACCGATATGTAAAATTACTTTATCCACAAATTGAAAAGCATAATCAAACATTAAAGCTTTTAAAGCCTTATTATGTCCTTTGCCCCAAAACTCGCGGGATATAAAAGTGTAGCCAATCGCAACCGAACTGTCTGCTTCGTTTAGCTCATAATACCTGGAGCTACCTACAATTTTGTTGGTTTCTTTTTCATATACAATAAAAGCACCCTTCGATTCTATAGCGCCTTTAAAGAAATTTTCGAAAACCTCTCTTTTATAGCGGTCTTTATTGGGGTGTTGTTCCCAGATTAACGGATCGGAAGCTACTGCAAAAAGCGCTTCGAAGTCAGACTCTTTTAAAGGAACTACTTTAATTAAATCGTTTTCTAATTTGGGCTGTAAATCGAAATTCATTTTATCGGGGAATAAAAACGGCCGGCTTTAAGGCCAGCCGTTTGTAATTGTGTTTTAAAATTCGTCATTTCCACGCAGGTGGAAATCTTAAAGCTTTTTGCATTACGATTCCCAATCAAGTTGGGAATGACGCATCTCTTATGAATTATTTATTTAATTTACTAACCCTTCAATTTCTACTACTTCCTGGGCATCTTTTTGATAGTCTACTTTATCAATTTCGAAACCGAACAAGCTTAAGAAATCAGATCTGTAACCTGGTAAATCACCTATCGCTGGTAAAGTTTCGGTAGTAGCTTCTTTCCAGAGTTCGGCAACTTTAGCCTGGATATCCTCACGCATTTCCCAATCGTCGATTCTGATTCTTCCTTTTTCATCAACAGGAACAGGATTGCCGGTGTATAAGCGGTCAGCATATAAACGTTGGATCTGCTCAATAGTACCTTCATGGACGCCTTCAGCCTTCATCACTTTATACAACAAAGAAATGTAAAGCGGAATTACCGGAATTGCAGAACTCGCCTGTGTAACCAATGCTTTATTAACCGATACATAAGCTTTACCATCAATATCCTTTAATTTATCGGCTATTGTAAATGCAGTTGCTTCTAAATCATCTTTAGCCCGGCCAATGGTTCCTTTACGGTATACTGGCTCGGTTAAAGCTGGGCCTATGTACGAATATGCTACTGTTGTTGCACCTTCTGCAAGCAGGTTTTCTGCTTTTAAGGCATCAATCCACATGGCCCAATCTTCGCCACCCATTACGGCTACAGTGTTTGCAATATCTTCTTCAGTAGCAGGTTCGATAGAAATCTCGCTTACGTTACCCGTGTGGAAATCGACCGTTTTATTGGTGTACGTGCCTCCGATAGGCTTTAAAGTTGAACGGTGTAATACTTCTGTGTCTGGATGTTTTCTTACCGGAGAGGCAAGGCTATAAATCACCAAATCAACCTGGCCTAAATCTGCTTTAATCGTTGCTAAAGTTTTTTCTTTTATTTCTTTAGAAAATGCATCACCATTTATGCTTTTTGCGTACAAACCAGCTGCATGTGCTTCTTTTTCAAAAGCGGCACTATTGTACCAGCCTGGTGATGCTGTTTTACCTTCGGAAGGTGCCTTTTCGAAAAATACGCCAATTGTAGCAGCCCCTGATCCATAAGCAGCAGTAATGCGCGATGCTAAACCAAAACCGGTTGATGCACCAATTACCAATACTTTTTTAGGACCATCTATAGCTCCTTTAGATTTTACATATTCAATTTGATTCTTTACGTTTTGCGCGCAACCATCAGGGTGTGCAGTTAAACAGATAAAGCCCCTCATTCTAGGTTCGATAATCATTTTTGTTCTTTTTTACGTTTTGTAATGTTAAAAATAAGCGCAATTAAGATGTCTTAATGCCCAAATCTTTAACGAAGATAAATTTTTAATCGCTTAACGTTAAATGAAATTTTAATAATGAAGGTTTTTTAACCGCAAAGGAGGCAAAGTTTTTCGCAAAGAAACGCAAAGTATGTCATGCTTTTTGCCACAGAAGATATTGAAGTATACAACAAGTTTGACGTTTTACCACAAAGATACTAAGAACCCCATATAGGTTGGTGTGTGATAGGCAATTTGAATATTGGACTCTGACCACTGATTTTACTAACTAATTGATAAACTCTCTTTTCACTTTGCCATATTTTCTTTTAATTTAGCGCCACACAGGTAAAACCGGTTTATCTTTTTATGAAAAAAATATTATTATCTGCCACGTTGGTTCTCATCATGGCTGCTGGAAAGCTATATGCACAAACCCAACATCAAAATTCGGGTTGGTTTATGTTTTTAAATAACACCAAATTTAATGATAAATGGGGATTGCAATTTGATGTTCAGGTTCGTTCAGCCGACGATTGGAGTTATGTTAGAAATACTTTGGTGCGCCCTGCGCTGCAATATTTTATTAACGACAAACATAATGTGGCTTTAGGTTATTTGTGGCAAACTACTGATATGAATCTGACAGGCGGCAATAACAATCTGTTTCACGAACACCGTATTTTTGAACAGTACATTTATAGTCATAAAATCAGCTCGGTATTTGCCAGTCATAGGATTAGGTTAGAACAACGTTTTATCGGTCGTTCGGGTGAAGATGTGTTTTCGCAGCGCTTCCGTTATTTCGTAAGGTTAGTCCAGCCATTGCAAAAAACTCAGCCAACGTTTACAAAAGGTCCATTTTTGGCTTTGCAGAACGAGGTGTTTTTAAATCTTCAGAATAAGGATAAAATCAACAATAGTGTTTTCGATCAAAACAGGTTATACCTTGCTGCGGGTTATCGTTTTTCGAAGCAGTTTGATCTGGAAGCCGGGTATATGAACCAGGCTACACATGGTGTTTCAAATAATACGGTAAATAACATTATTCAGCTGGCTGTTTACACCAGGTTTTAATGTTTCAAAGTCATTTTTTGGGCAACAACTCTTACAAAATGTTAAACCTGTTGTAAATGACTGGTCTTTTTGCTCAATTTGCCGCGTGAAAAGATTTACCATTCTATTTTTAGCACTCTTGTTTGGCAGGCGGATGCAGGCACAAGAGATTAAAGCCTCTTCAACCAATAATACACCAACTTCAAAAAGCTTATTCAATCCTGAACATAAAAGGAATTTTTCGCGTAAAGGCGATTTCTTTTTCCACTGGGGCTACAACAGTTCGTGGTATGGAAAAAGTGATATCAGGTTTCAAGGCCCCAACTACGATTTTACTTTAAAGGATGTTGTTGCACACGATAGACAATCGAAGCTAAGCTGGGCTTATTTAAATCCGGGTTTAATCACTGTACCACAGTACAATATCCGTGTAGGGTATTTTATCAAAGATAATTATAGTATTTCTATTGGTTGGGACCACATGAAATATGTAATGGATATTCCACAAACTGTTGCCATTACCGGACACATAGGAGCTAATATTACTCCTGAAAATGTAGCTACTGGTGCATTGGCAGGCGATTATAATGGACAACTTGTAAATGTTAAAGAAAGCATGCTCACTTATGAGCATACCGATGGTTTTAACTATGCCAATATTGAGATAGAACGTTATGATGATATCTGGGTAGCACCCGGTGGAAATACTTCGTTAACTTTAGAAACGGGTTTAGGTGGTGGAATCATGGTACCACGTTCTGACGTACGTTTATTTGGTTTAGGCAGAAACAATCACTGGAACATTTCTGGATATGGCGTTTCGGCTAAAATCGGACTTAAGTTTTATGTTTGGAAAAACGTTTATTTACAGAATACCACCAAATTTGGCGCTACCAATTTAACCAATGTGCATACCACAGGATGGGATGAGTATGATCATGCCAGTCAAAAGATTAACTACATTGAAAATATGTGGCTGATTGGGGTCCAGTTTTAAAAGATATTGAAGGAGGCTTAAGCCTCCTTTTTTGTTTTGGGTGCCATTTAAATTGGCGCAGAAACACGGGAGACACAGAGAAGGCTTTTTCAGCCAACAGCCTGCCCCGATTATCGGGGAAGCAATCTTTATAGCAAGGATCACTAGTATGAAAGATTGCTTCACTCTTATGCTCGGTCCTACGCTTCTGTTCGCAATGACGGTCGAATTAAGCATCCAACAACCTTCTGTGGTAATTAATTTGCCCCAGGTGATAAGTTAAATGTGTGGTGAGGTGAACGAGTAAAAATTCAGTAGATGTTTTTTCTTCAAATACCAGTATTGGATACTCGCCATCCATCTGCTCGTTGCTTACCCGATCCAAAGCTTCGTTAACAACGCTTATGGTTGCTTCAATCATTTTAATCAACTCTTTTTTCGGAATATCTTTTAAAGAAAATTCCAGTTCTCGGTTCCGTATATAATCGGTACCGCCTAAGGTCGCACCGATGTAAGTATTTAGGTTCCCGATGAGGTGCAGGCAAAGGTTCCCGGCCGAGTTTGCAATGGTGCAATCTATACGCCACAGATTCGCCTCGTTTTGGTAAGCTTCGATTTCGGATTTCAGCCTGGTAAGATCCCGGTTAAAAAGTCTTTTTAGTGTTTCGGTAAGCATCTATTTCAATTAAAGAGTGATTTTTTTCGCAGGTTGTGATAGTATTTCTTTTCCATCTTTACTGATCACCAATTGAGCAGGAGGAGCACCTTTTTCGCCCATCACTGTGATGAAACAGGTGTATAAACGGTCGCCGCTTTTAAATTGGTAATTGTGGTTTCCACCGCTACCATCAGGTGTAAATTTGCCATTGGTTAAAATTAATTTGGGCTTATCGCTCATTTTACTTTTTATAGGCCATGAGGCATAGCGGTAATTGTTGTTGCCCATGTCATCAATCCTGATCCGGTACTGAGCCGTTTCGAAAACAAGAACTGGTTGTGCAAAATTGCTGATTGAGGGGTGAAGGCTGCTTTTTTCAACATTTATCAATCTGGCCTGTTCTTTGGCTTCTAACCTCGATTGGTGATTAACGGCAATTAATTTTCCATCGGTATCAAGCCATAATTCTCCGTGTAACAACATAATGCCACGCCAGCCAACGTCATTCCAATCGGTTTCTATTTTAGCATTAATGATCTTTTTGGTTAAATTATCATCAAAAACTTCTTTGTACCGCTTTACAAATTCCTGTTTATTTTTAATCGGCGGAATAGGATATGTTCTGTTTAAAGGGTATTTGATTTTGCTACTCAGCTTTTCTATATTTCCGCTTTTAACAGCATTTGTAAAACTGATCACTATCGGACGGTATTTTTTATCGAGCGTTTGATCCTGCGCATAAGCAAGGCTGATGCTACTGATTAATAGAAAGGCTAAAAATATTTTTTTCATGGGTGAGGTGTAGATAAACGAAGATAATTGTTTCAAATCAAAAACAGATCAATATGTTTTTTGTGTGTTAAAGAAAACATTTTCTTTGGAGCAGTGCTTGTGCATAACATTATATTTCTTCCTGTTTTACGCTTCAATCCCCGGGCCTTGGTCGTTGCAAGTTACCGCTAAGCCATTCGGCACAAGCAAAAATAATTTAACCACAGATAGAAAGGATGCACATAGATATGAAAATCCGTGTTTATCTGTGTGCATCTGTGGTTAAAACTCTTAGCTTAATGATGTTAGGTGCCGCTTTAACTGGGGCTAGGTAAGCAGAGCAGTAATTCATTTTTAAGGTTGCGGAGCACAAGCCTCTGTTCCTAAACCTGATTGGAATGGAAAGCCCACAGCGTAGCGAGGACTTGGAATGAAAAGCAGGGCTGAAGACCGCCAAATGCTGTTAATGGTCATTTTCTGTATATATAGATTATACACTAAGAATTGTGGTTCGTGGAGACACGAACCATGGCGGTTGTTAAAGAGATATTAAAAAAAAAAATGCCCCAAATTTCTTCGGGGCATTCCTTGTATGATGATGAATCTGATTTTACATTTTCCTTACTCCACCTGAGCCAATAATGGTTTTGTCGACAGTTGGATTACCAGAATAATTTACGTTTCCTGATCCGCTTATTACAGCCCTGATGCTTTCGCTAACGGCAATATTTACGGTTCCTGATCCGCTAATGGTACTGGTTAATGTTTTTGTTGAAAAAGATTTACCGGCAAATGTACCTGAACTGCTGATTACCACTTTAGTACGATCGGCACCGCCAGTGATATTTATGGATCCTGAACCGCTAATTACACCACTATAATCATCTACATCGGCTGTTGCTTTGATGTTACCCGAACCGCTTACGGTTGTCGTTAGGCTACCCGTGCTGATTTTTCCATTTACGGTTAAACTTCCATCACCACTAACAGTTAAACTTGCCAATTCTCTGGCTGATACATAGGCTGTGATTTTTTTACCTTCATATTTTCTGGACCAGCTGGTAATGCTGGTTTGCGGACGGATGACCAAAACACGGCCTTTTACTTCGGTAACGATTGAAGCAATTGCCTCTGCATCGCCTTCTAAACGACAACTTTCGCTATTCCCCAAAGTTACAATTACATTTATGGGACCTGCTGCAGCAACGCCGTTGAAATTTTTCACCTCTCTGTCGTCACCATTGTTTTTTGAAGTGCTGATGCTGATCTGATCTTTGGCAATTACGTTAATGCTAGCGGTTAAGGTTAATGATGCCAATAATATTGCAAATACTTTTTTCATGGGTATAGATTTTATTTTTTTTAGATGAATAGTGGTCTTTTTCTTATAAGACGGTTGAATTTAAGAAAAGTTGCACAAGTTGAAAATTATCGTTCTTAGCCGACTTCCGAAGTTAGCTGAGCTATCGGGCCAGGGAAACTTCGGAAGTCTGGACGGGATTAACCTTTTTTGAGGTTAACATAAAACAGCGGATCCTGTTTAAAGTTATCTGTATTTATACTGGCATCTACTTTAATGGTTTTCCAATCGTTTGTGGGTTTAATTAAAGTATAGGCTCCAGTTTTTAAGGTTACACGTACAGGCATATCGAAACCTTTAACATCGGTTACCCAGCGGTAAGAAAGGTTGCCATTATCAATTTTATATTCCAGAACCGGGATTTTGGTAAAACGTAAATACTGGTCGAAAATCTTATCCAGTTTTAAACCACTTTCTTTAGCAATGTAATTTTCGATCTCGGCAGTGGTTACGGTTTTGTGATAGAATGTTTTGCCTAATCCCCGCAGGATTAGCCTGAATTTTTCATCGTTATTGATGAGTTGGCGAATGATACTGACCAGATTTGCACCTTTTGGATACATATCGCCTGAACCTTCTTTGTTTACGCCATAAGGACCAATTACCGGTTCCTCATTACGGATGATTTTCTGTAGTCCGATTACATATTCGTCGGCAGCAGCTTTGTTCTCGCTACATTCAGTAAACAACACTTCCGAATAATTGGTAAAACCTTCATGAATCCACATATCGGCGATATCTTTTGAGGTGATGCTATTCCCGAACCATTCATGGCCGCTCTCATGGATGGTGATGAAATCCCATTTTAAGCCATGGCCGGTGCCGCTTAAATCTTTACCCAGATAACCCGGTTTAAATTGATTGCCATAGGCTACTGCACTTTGATGTTCCATACCTAAATGTGGTGCCTGAACGAGTTTGTAGCCATCTTTGTACCATGGGTAAGGACCGAACCAATATTCGAAACATTTTAGCATGGGTTTAACATCAGCATCCCAATGTGGGCGGGCTTTGGCGCTATCTGTTTGTAGCGCCCAGTAATCGATACTCAGTTTGCCGTTTTCGCCATCATAACTGTCTTGCCAGTGGGCATATTTACCAATGTAAAAGGTTACATCGTAGTTGTTGATGGGGTTAGCGACAAACCAATTGTATTGTTTGTAACCATCGGGTTTATCTACCGCATTCCTCAGTCTTCCGTTAGATATTTCCTGTAAAGTTTTAGGGACAGCAATGCTGATGAGCATACTGTCTACCTCATCACTCTGATGATCCTTATTTGGCCACCATACACTTGCACCTAAACCCTGGCAGGCCACAGAAACAAAAGGATTGCCTGCTGCGTCTTTTTTAAAGATAAAGCCACCATCCCACGGTGGAGTTTTGGCCACAGTAGGGTTACCAGAATAAAAAACAGTGAATTTATCTTTGCTTCCTTTTTTTATCGCTTTTGGGAAGGTTACAAAAACAGCATTATATTCCCTTTTGAAAGGTAAATCAGTACCCTTATATACTACTTTTTCTACTTTGAGGTTGTCAAAAAGATCGAACTGTAATTTATTAAAATCCTGCGTAGCGGTAAAGGCAAATTCATTACTTCCGGTGATGGATTTCTGATCAATATCGATTTTTACGTCTAAGTGGTAATAGTTAATATCGTAACAGGTACGTAAAGGGGTAAGTGTTCCACGGAGGCTATCGGCACGGGAGTTTACCTGGTTTTTAGCCAGCATTTGTGCCTTTGCGGCTGGAAGGCTGAAAGCAAGCGCGAAAAGGATAAATAGTTTTTTCATTTGTTTCGTTATTGACCGTTGGCCTTCGGTTCGTGGGGGCATGAACCGAGGCATGGAAGTTTTTTATGAATCGTTAAAAACGATTGGTTATTACACGCTCGTTTGGAAACGAGCGTGAGCGATTAAATTTATTTTATCACGTCAACTTCGATAAAACTATCATTAAAAACCGTTTGTGTGGCTTTAATATAATCTGTTTCAGTTGCTTTATAAGGGTTTTCTACAAATTTTTGTGGATTACGGGCAAATAAGGGGAAAGCTGTGCTCTGCACCTGGATCATAATCCTGTGGCCTTTTTTAAAGGTGTGCAATACATCCTGCAATTGGAAGTTTATAGCTGTTTTTTGATTGGCGACCAAAGCTTCCGGTTTTTCAAAACTATTGCGGAAACGGGCCGGCATTACTTCCGAACGTACCATTTGCCAGTAATTACTCAATGTAATGTTTTTGTTTGGCATATAAGGATTGTTAGGTTCATCAGCTGGATATACATCGATCAGCTTGACAATAAAATCGGCATCGGTGCCGGTAGAAGCAATTTTAAGGTGCGACATGATTTCGCCACCTAATGTAATGTCGTTATCCAATACATCAGTTTGGTACACCAAAACATCTGGTCTTCTGCCTGCAAAACGTTGATCTTCGCTCATGTAATTATGCGGGGTAAAACCCAGTGTAGTGGTTAAATCTTCTGTATAAGGAACTGGTTTTAAAGGATCACTAATGTAGTTAACAGAACCTGCAGCTGATGGAGCGGTCATGCTTAGTTTACCATCGGCACCCAGGTATAATTTTTGTTTACTTGCTTTTTCTGTTGGCCATTTGCTAAAAGTTTCCCATTGTTTTTTGCCGGTATCAAACATATACGCTTCGGGCAGGCCTGAGTTTTTATCTCCATTGCCCTTTAAGAAATGGTTAAAGAATTTAGCTTCGATTTCTTTCTGGTAAAAAGTGGCAATGCTATCACCGAAATAAATATTGCTGTGCATGGTATGGCCGGTTTCGCGACTCCATCTGCCATGTCCGAAAGGGCCCATAACGATGATATTGTAAGCGTTAGGGTTTTTCTTTTCGATGGTTTTGTAAATGTTTAATGGTCCTGATAAATCTTCCGCATCGTACCAGCCACCTACTAACATTATTGCTGGTTTAACAGTATTATAATGTTTTAGCAATCCACGTTTTTGCCAAAACTCATCATAGTTTGGATGGTTAATGGTTTCTTGCCAGAAGAAATTATCCTTATAATATTTGTCTGCATTGGTTAAAGGGCCCAAGTCTAAAGCAAACTGATAGCCGTCTTTTGTTTTTGGTAGAATTAACTGGTTATTGTACCAGGCTTTAGAAGTTGTATCCGTTTTCTGCACACCAAATACCGGAAAGGTCATAAAATAACTTTGCAAAAATGATCCATTGTGGTGGAAATCATCAAAAAAGAAATCGGAAATTGGTGCCTGCGGCGAGGATGCTTTTAGTGCAGGATGATTGCTTAAAATCCCGGCTGCGGTATAAAAACCTGGATAAGAAATGCCCCACTGACCCACTTTGCCATTGTTATTGGCCACATTTTTAACCAACCAATCTATTGTGTCATACGTATCAGAACCTTCATCAACATCCTTTTTCGATTTTTTATTGTCGATTACTGGTGTCATGTTGGTCCATGTACCTTCACTTTTCCAGCGGCCGCGTACATCCTGCATCACCACGATATAACCTTCTTTCATCATCAGTTCGGATGGGCCTAAACGTGTCGGAAATTTGTCTTCGCCATAAGGGGCAACACTATAACAGGTGCGCTGCATAATCATCGGATATTTTTTATCCTTTGAGGCATCTTTTGGGGTATAAATGGCCGTGAAAAGTTTGGTGCCATCACGCATAGAGATGTACACTTCTTTTTTGGTGTAATTTGTTTCTGGATATCCTGAGTCGCTTTGCGCAAAAGCTGAAGAGGCTGAAAACAGGATGATGAAGAGTTTAAAGTATTTCATTTTTAAGAATAATAAGCTAAGAATTTGTTTTTAATGTTAGGCGTCATTCCCGCGCAGGCGGGAATCGTAATGCATTAAGATTCCCAATCAAGTTGGGAATGACGAACCGCATAACGACGCGCTTAACATTTTATTTTAACACCGAAACGGTAATGAACGAACTGTTGTGTACATCGTGATAAATTTTGTGTGTTGCTTTTTGAAAGTCCTGTGGCTCTGCCTGGTAAATATCCATAAATTTCTGCGGATTGCGATCGGCCAAAGGGAACCATGAATTTTGGATCTGGATCATGATTTTATGTCCTTTTTTAAAGGTATGCGCGATATCTGGCAGCGGATAATTTACTTTGGTGATTGCGCCAGGAACAAAAGCTTCAGGTTTTTCGAAACTGTTGCGGTATTTACCACGCATAATTTCTCCACGAACCAACATTTCGTAACCACCCATAATTAAGTTTTTTGGGTTAGGAACCGGGTTTGGTGCATCTTCAGGGTAAACATCAATTAATTTAACTACATAATCGGCATCTGTGCCGGTGGTGGATACCACAAGATTGGCCAGCACTGGTCCGGTTAGGGTAATATCTTCTGTTAAGGCATCAGTCTGATAGGTTTTAACATCCGGGCGACGGGCGGCAAAACGCTGATCGTCGATCATGTACTCGCGGGTACGTTTGGCTTGAATTCCATCCTGGTAAGGTACAGGATTATTCGGGTCGCTCACATATTCGTCCCAGCTATCGGTTCTGCCCACTTTCTCAAAACTGAGTTTTCCGTTTGGTTGTAAATACAGGTTTTTGCTTTCAACTTCTTGTGGCGGCCAGGTGTTGAATTTTTTCCATTCATTACTTCCGGTTACAAAAATATTGGCTTCTGAAGGTTTAAAATCGCCTTCGCCTTTTAAATAATGTTTAAAGAAAGGCAGTTCGTACTGTTGCTGATAATCGATGCTCGTGGTTTTACCGAAAGGGATGTCGCCGAAGTAAGAACCATCACTACGCACCCAGCCGCCATGGAACCAGGGACCTGCAACCAGGATATTATTGGCGCCAGGATTCTGTTTCTCGATGGCTTTGTAAGTGTCAAATGTTCCATAAGCATCTTCTGCATCGAAAAAGCCACCCACTACCATTACCGCAGGTTTTACATTGGTTAAATGCGGGGTAATTAAACGTGCTTTCCAGAAAGTATCTAAGTTGGGATGTTTAAATAAATCGTTCCAGAATTTAATGCTGTCTGCAAAATACCGGTCTTTAAGGTTCTTAACTGATCCGGCTTCTAAATAAAAACGATAATTGTCTTGAATGGGGAATTGAAAACCTTTAGGTCCTTTATCCGGTGTAATCGGTTTAGGCCTCGGCACACCGAAACTGCCCATAAAACTGAAAGCATCCATTAGGAATAAAGTACCACGGTGGTGGAAATCATCACCTAAATACCAATCTGTAACGGGGGCCTGCGGCGATACGGCTTTTAATGCGGGGTGCGCATTTGGCAACGAAGTGGTAGAATAAAACCCTGGGTACGAAATACCATAAATCCCTGCGTTTCCGTTATTGCCCTTTACATTTTTTATTAACCAATCAATGGTATCGTAAGTATCCGTACTCTCATCAATTGCTGTTTTAGATTTTTTACCAGTTAGTTGAGGGCGGATATCGGCAAAAGTACCCTCACTCATCCAACGGCCACGTACATCCTGGTAAACAAAAATAAATCCTTCGCGCATCATGGCTGGAAAATTGCCGAGGCTAAGCTTATATTTATCCTCGCCGTAAGGGGCAACAGTATAAGGCGTACGGTTTATTAAAAATGGATATTTTTTGGATTGATTTTTGGGTATGTATATGGAAGTGAATAACTTAACTCCGTCACGCATGGGGATTTGGCGTTCTATTTTAGTGTAATTTTCTCTCACATAAGCCGAATCGGTTTGTTGAGCAATTAATTCATTAGAAATAAACAGACAAAATAAAAGACTGAAAATTCTGGTAAGGTTCATTTAAGCTGGTTTTTAGGAATAAAATTTAAATATAGGTGATTAAGATTGATAAGAAAAAATAGCTCGTAAAAGGTTTGTTAAAGATGTATAATGGAAGATGTGTGATGGATAATGGGAGTAGTCCGAAAGTTGTAAGACGGAGATCAGAAGCTAAGTATGCAAAAAACGTTGTGTCTTAGCGGTAAACGATGTAAGATGTGTGATGAATAATGGAATAGTCCGAAAGTTGGAGACCGAGGTCAGAAGCCTGGCGTGCAAAAAGAACTTTGTGTCTTTGTGGTAAATAATAAAAAATGGGGAATGGATGAGGTATTTTTTTCGTTTGCAAATTTCATACAAACTGATATTTATAACGCTGTCTTCGTCATCACTTTATCAAAATTTAGTTAAATCTTGTTAAGGGATAATCTTTTAAGAATTTTAACCGTCATATTGATAATCGAATTAAACACAAAAAAATGAACAGGTTATTAAATAAAGGATTGGTTGTTTTCGCTGCAGCAGCGATGATCGCAACCTTGAGTATCGAAAGTGTTTCTGCACAGCGGCCAAGTAGGAGCGGAGGAGGTGGTGGTTCTTTCGGCGGAGGCAGATCGGGCTCAATTGGCTCATCAAGAGGTGGTGGTTCTATTTCCCGTCAGCCATCTATGCGCGCGTCAGGCAGAGGGGGCTTTTCTGCAAGTATCCGTTCTGGCAGACCAGGTTATGGTTATAACAGGCCAGGTTATCGCCCAGGATATGGTAGACCAGGTTATGGTTACAGATTTGGTTACGGAAGACCTTATTACAGGCCATATTACAGTTATTACAATTTTTACAGACCATTTTTAGGTTTTAGGATCGGTGTATTGCCTTATGGTTATTATCCATTTTATTATGGTCCGAACCAATTTTATTATTCTGGTGGATTGTTCTATCAACAAAACAATGATCAATATGAAGTGGTAACGCCACCAGTAGGCGCTGAAGTTCCGAATTTACCATCTGATGCCAATCAGGTAACTATTAATGGGGTTGATTATTACGAATACAAAGGCGTTTATTATACCCAAAAAGAAAATGCCGATGGTAAAACGGTATATGTTGTGGCTGGAAAAGATGGGGTTTTAAATACGACTGATGGTCCGGTTGATACGCACAACATTGGTGATATTATTAACCAATTGCCTGAAGGATGCAGAGAAGTGACCATTAAAAATGAAAAATATTTTGTTTCACCTGATGATGTGTACTATGAAGAAATTGTGGATGGAACGAATATTACATACCGCGTTATTGGTAAGTTGTTTTAATCTTAGTTTAATAAGTGTCAGATGGTAACATCTGACACCACGTATATTCCCAGTAAATGTGCAGTTGGATGTTACCATCCGACTGTACGTCATACTGAACTTGTTTCAGTATCTGTATTCAATTTTTGTCAGATCGGAATATCCAACGCCACTGAGTTTCCAATTGTGGCAAATTGCTTACAGGAAGACTTTGATCCGTAATGAAGTGGAAAGCCACGTATTGAAATAAATTCAGTATGAAATATTGTGAGTAGCCAAAATTCCATATTTTTACGGCTTAAACATTTCGATTTGAAACCTGTATCGCAGCTCCTCTTCGTTTATTCAGTTCTTGCCATTGTTCTTTCATCTTGTTCTGCCACTAAGTATGCTGCAGTTAAGCAACATGAAACCAGTATTTCGTCTATAAAGTTTCTGGATGAATACATCATGCCCTTAAATCCGATTTTCCAAAATTCTGTAGTAGGTGGTTTATCGGGAATTGATTACGATGCAGCACAAAACCAATATTACCTGATCAGTGATGATCCCTCGCAATTTAGTCCGGCGAGGATTTATACCGCACAGATCGATCTCAAAGAAAATAAAATCGATACCATCAGAATTACAGGAGTTACGTATCTCTTACAGGAAAACGGAAAACAATATCCCAAATATGGAACGGATAAAAGTGTAAAACCAGATGGAGAGTCCGTCCGTTATAATCCGGTTACCAAACAATTGATCTGGAGCAGCGAAGGAGAAAGGTTGTTTAAAAACGGTGATACTACCATTGTTCAACCCGGTTTAACTTTTATTTCTACCACCGGAAAATTTTTAGATACCATTCCGCTGCCAAAAGGTTTTCACTTTACCAAAACGGAGAGCGGTCCACGGAAAAATGCATTGTTTGAAGGCTTAACCTATGCTGATCAGTACAAAACATTGTATGCCAGTTTAGAAGAGCCACTTCACCAGGATGGCCCTCAGGCTGCTTTTGAATATGATAAAGCCTTAACGCGGATTTTAAAATTCGACGTAGCGACTAAAAAGAATGTTGCACAATATGCCTACAACCTTGGCGCTTTACCTGTTAAACCCACAGTAGACAATGATTGGAATGTAAATGGAATTTCGGAAATACTAGCCATTAACAATCACACTCTTTTGGTTATGGAAAGGGCCTGGGCAAAAGGGCACGATGACCATGCTTTTTTAAAACTTTACCTGGTTGATTTGAACGGTGCAGAAAATGAGATTGATAATGTATCTTTCCTTAAAAATCCACCAAAGCCGCTTAGTAAAAAACCACTTTTCGATTTTGATACCTTAAACAGGCACATCGATAATTTTGAAGGGGTAACTTTTGGTCCAAAACTTGCAAACGGACACTATTCTTTAATATTTTGTGTGGATAATAATTTTGGAAAATCGCAGGTGCAGCAGTTTTTCCTTTTCGAGATAATCCCATAAGCTAATTTTAGTTAAAAATTTATAATGAATAAAATAAAAGCCCTGCTTTTCGATTTAGATGGTACATTAATTGATTCGGAGAAATTTCATTTCGATTGTTGGAATACGTTTTTATACCCCTATAATGTGAATATCGAATTTAAAGATTGGTTAAGTAATTATGCGGGGATCCCGCTGCCAAAAAATGCAAAAACGATTATAGACCGGTATAAAATTGATGAAGATTTAGATAGTTTTATTGATAGAAGAGAAAAGATAACTTTTGATGGTTTTAGAACAACTGATATTGAGTTGATGCCTTATGCCTTAGAATTTGTGCAGTTTGCTTACGAAAAAGGACTTACGCTTGCAGTGGTTACAGCCAGTCCTAAAATTGATGTTGAAGCTGTTTTTGAACGCAATGGTTTGGCCAAATATTTCAGTTTGTTTATCACCCGTACAGATGTAAGCAAATCAAAACCTGATCCCGAAAGTTACAATCTTTGTGTGGAGCGGTTGGGGATAGCGAAAGAGGAGTGCATTGTTTTTGAAGACACCCTGAATGGTGTTAAATCGGCTATGGCTGCCGGTATTACCTGTTACGCTATACAGAATAACGTGCGTGCAGATCAAAAACTAAAAATCGCTGATGAGCTTTTCCTCAGTTTTGCCAATGCCAAAGAATTTATGCTGCAAAAGGAATTGATTTAGTTCTTGAAAATTAACTAGCTTAGCATAAAGCAACAGAACTTAATATGGTAAAAAAAGGATTATGGATTTTATTCGCAACTTTTGCATTGCTGATTGGACTCTATCCAATGATTTATTTTTTGATCGATAGAAAATTTGGGTTATTAAATTCAAAGTCGGTTGAGCTGTTAAGCAATACTTTCTGGAACATTGGTTTTTATACGCATATCATTTTCGGAGGAATCGCTTTATTAATCGGTTGGACACAATTCAGTTCGAAAATGAGAAACAGGCGAATGGCATTACACCGAAAAGTGGGGAAGGTTTATGTGGTTGCTGTGCTGCTTAGCGCATTAGCTGGTATTTATATTGGTTTTTTTGCAACGGGTGGATGGATTTCATCCGCTGGATTTATTTGTTTAGGTATCATTTGGTTTTACACTACTTTAAAAGCTTATTTACATATTAAAGAAGGAGAAGTTGAAAAACATCAAAAAATGATGGTTTATAGTTATGCCGCTTGTTTTGCTGCGGTAACATTAAGGATCTGGCTGCCAATTTTGACCATTATTTATGGCGATTTTTCAAAAGCCTATCTGGTTGTTGCCTGGCTGTGCTGGGTTCCAAATTTGGTTGTTGGCTATTTAATTACCAGAAAAGCCGCCAACCAATAAGTTGTTTTGATATTTCATCCTCTGAAATAATTTAGTTTATGCAGTCAGCTCAGGAAATTTTAGCCGATGTCGGAACATTTTCATCTCATGATCTGCTTCTTTTTGAAGAAAAAGCCCTGCTAAAAATATTTAAGAAAAACGATAGGGTATTGCACCATGGTGAGATTTGCCAATCTGTCTATTTCATCCTATCTGGATCTTTTGTTCAATTTCAGTCTGATGGCATAGTTGAAACAATCATTGATCTGCACCTACCCAAAGAATGGATGTTTAATCACCCGAGTTTGATTGGACAAATGCCATCAGATACTACGATTAAAGCATTTGAGGATGCAGAAGTAATTGAATTGAGTTTAATTAACCTGCACGAGCTGATTGCCAGGTCACAGTCTTTTTTACAATTGGGAAGAATTTTTGATCAGGCTAATTACCGGACTTACCTTTTCGACAATGCATTAAGCCCTGTCCAAAAATATAATTATATAAAAAATGTAAAGCCACACATTATACAGGTTTTCCCTGTTAAAATGATTGCTTCATATCTTAAAATAGCTCCTGAAACACTAAGCAGGGTTAGAGCGAACTATTGAATTTCATGATTTCGATCAAGTGCTGCTTTTGAGAAAATTCCTCATTTTTGAAATAAAAAAATATGCTAACAGAAATCAATCCGAAACTTCCAATGCGTGATAAAGAAATCACCAGAGATTTTTATGTGAATAAATTAGGCTTTAAAGATATTGGGGTCGACAATTTTAAGGATTACCTCATGGTGCAAAAAGATCATGTTCAGATTCACTTTTTTTTATTCGAAACACTTGATCCGAAAGAAAACTATGGACAAGTTTATATCCGTACAGATGATATAGAGGGTTTATACAAATGGATGCTGGATACTAAACAAAGCATTCATCCGAATGGGCATTTGCAAACAAAACCATGGGGGCAAAAGGAATTTGCTATGCTCGATCCCGATAGTAATTTACTCACTTTTGGGCAAGGGGTTTAAGAGGTGGCATTAGTTTCATTGGGTTAGATTAAACATTTTATCCTTTTAAAGTAAAATATTTTATACGCTCAGCAAGCTATGGACTTTTGAACTTTTATAGAATATCCTATTGAGCCTTATAGTGAACCATAAGCTAATGCTATAAGCCATAACTGATAAACAAATGACTAATAAGCAATTTCTATAGCCTAATCTACTTTCAGCTTTCCGCCTTTTTTCCCTACATTTGGCTAATCAAAATTCTCAAGAAATTATGCAATACGATGTCGTTGTTATCGGTTCAGGGCCGGGCGGTTATGTTGGCGCAATCCGTTGTGCTCAGTTAGGTTTAAAAACTGCAGTAGTAGAAAAATATAAAACTTTTGGAGGTACTTGCTTAAACGTTGGTTGTATCCCGTCTAAAGCCTTGTTAGATTCATCAGAGCATTTTCATAATGCTGCTCATACATTTACTACTCACGGTATCGATTTAAAAAGCCTTAAAGTAAATATGCCACAAATGATCGCCCGTAAAGACGATGTTGTTGCACAAAATACGGCCGGTATTACTTATTTGTTCAAGAAAAATAAAATCGATTCTTACGAAGGCGTTGGTTCTTTTGTCGATAAAAACACAGTTTTAATCACGAAGACTGATGGTTCTACGGAGACCTTAACCGCTAAAAATGTAATCATTGCTACGGGTTCTAAACCTACAACCTTGCCATTTTTGCCAGTTGATAAAAAACGCATCATTACTTCAACAGAGGCTTTAAATATTAAAGAAGTTCCAAAGTCGATGGTTGTAATTGGCGGCGGAGTTATCGGTTTGGAGTTAGGTTCTGTTTACGCCCGTTTAGGCACAAAAGTTTCAGTAATTGAGTTTTTGCCATCCATCATTGCAACAATGGATGCAAGTTTAGGTAAAGAACTTCAACGCGTATTGAAGAAAAACCTGGGCATGGAATTCTTTATGAATCATAAAGTTACCGGTGCTACAAATAATGGTAAAACAGTAACGGTTACTGCAGAAAATGCGAAGGGTGAAGCCGTAAATTTCGACGCTGATTATTGCATTGTAGCTGTTGGTCGTACGGCCTATACCGAAGGTTTAGGTTTAGATAAAATAGGGATTACAGTAGAAGAAAGAGGAAAAAAAGTTCCTGTAAATGAGCATTTAGAAACTTCGGTTGCTGGTGTTTACGCCATTGGTGATGTAATTACTGGTGCAATGTTGGCGCACAAAGCCGAAGATGAAGGCACTTATGTCGCAGAAACCATCGCAGGACAAAAACCACACATCAACTATAACTTAATTCCGGGGGTTGTTTACACCTGGCCTGAAGTTGCATCTGTTGGTTTAACAGAAGAGCAACTGAAAGAAAAAGGAACAAAATATAAAGTGGGTTCATTCCCATTTAAAGCTAGTGGACGTGCAAAAGCCAGCATGGATACTGATGGTTTCATTAAAGTTTTGGCTGATGCTGCAACTGATGAGGTTTTAGGTGTGCATATGATTGGCCCGCGTGCTGCTGATATGATTGCTGAAGCCGTTATTGCAATGGAGTTCCGCGCATCTGCAGAAGATATTGCACGTACTTGCCATGCGCACCCAACGTATACCGAAGCGTTAAAAGAAGCAGCTCTTGCGGCAACTGATAACAGAGCAATACATATTTAATTATTATCCAACCGTCATACTGAACTTGTTTCAGTATCTGATTGGTAAACATATATTATTAATCCCGGTATTTATATCGGGATTTTTTTTTGGAGTTGTCAACTTTATTAGGCCTTTTGCTGTTAAGTTGACAACTCTTTGCATATAATTCATTTCTATAAACAAAGAATAAAAACTAAGCCCTATATTGCGATACAAAATAAAACTTTAGGGGTGCCTTCAAATAAGTTGGCTGAGAATATACCCATTTTATAGGTGAAGGATAAGGTAAAAAGGCAGAAGGTTAAACCCTATGCCCTACGCCTCAAACCCTATGCCTTATAAATGAACCTGATCCGGATTATGCCGGCGTAGGAAATTAGTTTGTCTGCAATAATTGCATAAAATGCCTCTGCATTTGAAGACTCCTGAAGTTGTACAACAAAAATGAAGTCTTTAGCAATGAATTATATTCATGTATTAACAATAGCAGGCTCAGATAGTGGGGGCGGGGCTGGTATTCAGGCCGATTTGAAGACCTTTTCGGCTTTGGGCTGTTTTGGTACATCGGTAATCACGGCGGTAACTGCACAGAATACATTAGGGGTGCGTTCAGTGCATGGTATTCCCGCCGCAATGATTAAAGATCAGTTACAGGCAGTATTGGATGATATAGCGCCAGTGGCCATTAAAATTGGGATGATTAACCGTGCCGAAGTGGTACAGGTGATTGAAAAAGAACTAAAAGCTTACAATCAATCTGTTCCTGTTATTTTAGATCCGGTAATGGTCGCTACCAGCGGTCACCGCTTAATCGAACCCGATACCGTTAACCAATTGGTAGAAAAATTATTCCCCATCGTTAGTTTGGTTACACCAAATATAGATGAGGCCATAATCCTTTCGGAACAAGAAATCAATAACCTCGATGATATGATTGCGGCAGGGGAGAAAATCATCGAAAAAGGTGCAAAAGCAGTTTTGGTTAAAGGAGGCCATTTAACGGGGCCTATGATTTATGATGTTTTTATTTGTGGGAAAGATGCACCTGTTGTGTTGGAAAGTGCCTTTATTGCTTCTAAAAATCTACATGGAACGGGGTGCACACTTTCATCAGCTATAGCTGCCGAAATGGCGAAGGGCAACAATTTATTATCCGCAATTAAAAATGCAAAAAACTACATCAGCCAGGCTTTACAAACTGGTAGTGAAGTGAAAACAGGTGAAGGTAATGGGCCATTAAACCACTTTTTCGAACCTTTAAAATTAATTATCCAATGAAGTGGAGCGACGATGTCTGGGAACGGGTTAAACCCATTTATAATAAAATTTTAACCATGCCCTTTAATACGGAGCTGAGCAATGGTACCTTACCAAAAGAAAAATTTATTTTCTATTTAGCACAGGATGCCTATTACCTTTTAGAATTTGGGCGGACGCTAAGCACCATTAGTGGGCGTATGCAAGATGCAGATTTGGTAATGGCTTTTGCCGGGTTTTCTACAGGCGCTATTTTTGCCGAGCGTAGTTTGCACGAAAGTTACTTTGTAGAATTTGGTTTAGCAAGCGAAGTGAAACCCACTCCATCTACACTTTTGTACACCAATTATATTCTTAGTCAGGCTGCATACGCCAATGTAGAAATAGGAGCAGCGGCTGTTTTGCCATGTTTTTGGATTTACAAAGCAGTAGGCGATCATATTTTCTCACAACAGACCAACGATCAAAATCCCTATAAAAGATGGATTGATATGTATGCAGGAATCGAATTTGCAGCAGCAGTAGAAAAAGCAATTGATATTACAAATCAACTGGCGACACAGGCTAATGCCGCAACTCAACAAAAAATGCTGGATGTTTTCGAAATGGCGACCCGCTTAGAATGGATGTTTTGGGATAGTGCATATAAATTGGAAAAATGGAAAATCTAATATTTTAACCCTTTGTACTGCAAATATTTTGATATAAAGTCAAAAAATAGTCGGTATTTCCAATAGATTTAAGGAACTTTGCAGCTTAATCTATTATTTAAAATATCAATTTTGGAAGAAAGTACGCAAGGCAAGGAAATTTTAGTTAACAAAGAAAATACACCTGTATTTGCACAAAGCTCTCCAAAACAAGTCCGTTTAGCCATCTCAGCTTTTTACTTTATGCAAGGGGTCTGTTTTGCAAGTTGGGCGAGTAGGATTCCAACTTTTAAAGCTTTAATGGGTTTAAATGATGCAGAATTAGGTTCTATACTTTTTGCATTACCTGCTGGACAGATCATTACCATGTTTTTTTCTGCAAAACTGACCACACATTTTGGCAGTAAAAAAATGCTCAGGGCAACTGCACCATTATATGCAATTGCCTTAACTTTTTTAGCATTAGCCACCACTGGTTGGCAATTGGCTGTTTTTTTGGTTTTTTTCGGCATAACAGGTAATCTTTGTAACATCGCTTTAAATACACAGGGTGTTGCCGGCGAAAACTATTACGGCAAACCTATTATGAGTTCTTTTCATGGCGCCTGGAGCATCGGGAATTTAACCGGTGCATTAATTGCGCTCGGTTTGGTTAACTTAAAATTAGGCATGTATACCCATTTTTGGATTATTGCCCTCATATCTTTAACCAATGTAGCCCTTAACTGGAAAAAGTTGCTAAACTATAATAAGCCAGATACCGTAATGGAAAAGACAAAGTTTTTTACCATGCCTCAAGGTATTTTAGTGTTATTGGGGGTTATTGCATTTTGTAGTATGGCTACAGAAGGTACAATGTTCGATTGGAGCGCGATTTATTTCGAAGATGTGGTAAAGTTACCTCATAATAAGGCAATTATAGGTTATGCATCGTTCATGTTTATGATGGCAAGCGGAAGGTTTTTGGGTGTATATTTGATCGGTAAATTTGGACGGAAAAACCTGTTGCAGATCAGTGGTGCCATTATATCCATAGGTATGGCACTTGCCGTAATATTCCCGAATCTGATTGTTGCCATTTTTGGCTTTATGCTTATTGGTCTTGGCGTTTCTAGTATTGTACCTATGGTATATAGCATAGCGGGCAACAATAAAAAAGTACCTGCTGGTAAAGCCATAACCATGGTTTCGAGTATTGGTTATTTTGCTTTTTTGTTTGGCCCACCATTAATTGGTTATGTTTCGCAACTATCCAGCCTGCGTTATTCTTTCGGGATCATTTCTGTTTTTGGCTTGCTGATTACTTTTTTGGTCATTAAAATAAAAGCTATAAACTAGGGTTTCATTCCTTAAAAAATATATCGAATATATTTGGAGCGCAAGTTCAGTGCATAACAAAAAGTTTCATCCCGTTTTACGCTTGTACGCTTCGCTTCCTCATGCCTCGTTGCTGCAGGGTACCACTTCAACCGGGGCTAATTGGCCATAGTAGTACTTAATTTAGTGACTGCTTGGTATATTAACGTTAAGCCTTATTTAATGAAGGGAACCTAAATTATAATTTCATTTGCATTGTTGAATGCCAATATGGATTTACGGTTATTCTATGTTTTTAACGTGTAAAGGGCCTTCTGCTAGAATGTCTGACCCTGAGAATTCTAATTTCTTTATTCGTCTTTCTAAAAGATATTCTGTAGCGGTCAATTTCGAAAGCAAAAAAACTGGCGTCGTTATTTTTCTTTAATCTGTCTTTTTGGAATGTATCTGGATGGTTTGGAATCGACTTGATTTTTGATAAAATTTTTATTTCAATTTTTTCAGCGTAATCAATAAGGCCATTGTCTTCTAAATACTGGATAATTTCTAGTAATTGTTTTACAGCAAGTTTATTCCATTTAATTTCCATTAAATAAGCTTACGCCTTTTTTCAAAAAGTTGTTCTACATCTTCATGAGAAATAAAGTTGCCAGATTCTATTTCTTTATCTGCTTTATCTATTTCCTCATTATATTGATTTAAGAATGCTGCTTCAACTTCTGTTGGTTCGTCATTAATATCAGATTGATATTTATAGTCTAAACTATCCAAAAAGGCAATAAGGACTTTTTCTTCCTGCTCATTTTTTGTGTTTACAAATACGCTCATATTCAAATTTAACGAAATTTAACGAAAATAAATATAGGCTATTACCTATTCTTTCTTCACCAATCCATGTTCCTTCAGCGTAGCAACCGCGAGTTCGATCAACCTGAAATTTTCTTCCAAATGCCCATGCTGCACTTCTACATTGATGTAAGGAATATTATTTTGCATGGCATAAACTGAAAGGGAGCCATCATTGGAAACAAATTTAGATTGAAGAATTACATTCACATTTGCTTTTTTTAAGCTGCTGAATAATCTTGGCTCGGTTACGTAAACAAGATCATCGCCATCCATCTGGAAGTTGATGTAAACAGAATCAGCGGTGCTGGCTAAATCGTAACCTGGTAAATAAGAAGAAATACCAAAACCACCATCGGCATTGTTATGAAGGGTTAAAAAATAACCAGTAGCTTTTGGATCGTAAAAATCAACAATTTGCTTTCCTGCATTTAATATGGCTTTTTCAACTTCGTTAGAGCTGAACTGGTTTTTCTTTAACCTGGTATTAACTCCCACTTCGGTGTAGATCGCATTTGGGTCTATACGGTACTGGTCGTCCATATAGCTGAAATAATAATCTCTTACTGCTCCATATTGACTGTCGATCAGTTCGCCCCCGTACCACCGGATATAATCAAAACCAGCCTTTACTCCAGTATCTTCATTATCATGTACCACCAAAAACTTTACGCCATTGGGCTTATAGCTGTATTTTACTAAGGTAATATCCAAATTACAGAGTTTAATAAAGCTCGAATCGGTACGCATTGCCGCAAAAACAGGTGGATGTTGAGCTTTTACTAGGAGTGTAGAACAGATTAGGAACAGGCTAAGAATGATTTTGAACATAATCCCTAATATACAACGTGAGCGCATAATTTGTTTGGATACAGGACTGTAGAATTATCTGCGCATGGCTCAGAGCAATTAATTTAAATATAGCTTTCTGGGTTTCTCCGTGGAAAAAAACAATAGGTTTTCGACGAAACCAGAACAATTTTATTAAAATAAAATCTATTATCGGTAGCCAAATTAGTGCTTTTTTAGATGTTTTGGCTGTGGATAATTTTTTATCTGCAGCCAAAACTATATATTTGGGATATGTTTTGGCTGCAGATAAAATTGTTTTAATCTTTAACCATTAAAAAGGAGGAAAAAAATGGAATTGCTCATTGGAAGAATAGCTGAGAAAAAAATACTGTCAGAGGCACTTGCCTCGTCTTCATCAGAACTATTGGCGGTCTTTGGCAGGAGAAGGGTAGGAAAAACTTTCCTGATCCGCTCAGTCTTCCATAAACAGCTTATTTTCGAACTTTCGGGAGTTCACGATGCGAATGCTACCGAGCAACTGCTCAATTTCAGCAAGGCTATTGCAAATGCGTTAGGTTCTCAATTAACTCCCGCAGCTCCTAAGAATTGGACAGAAGCCTTCTGGCAACTCAGAGAATTTGCAGCACCTATACTTAAAAAAAGAAAAGCTGTAATTTTCTTTGATGAGTTTCCTTGGCTAAGTTCGCATAAATCAGGTTTTCTTTCTGCGTTTGAATATTTTTGGAACCAGTGGGCCTCACAGCAGCCAAATCTGATAGTTGCAATCTGTGGATCTGCTGCCACCTGGATGATTAAAAAAGTTGTTAACAGCAAAGGAGGTTTGCACAATAGGTTGACACGTAAAATACGCCTGTTACCTTTTACCTTGCACGAGACAGAACAGTATCTAAAAAGTAATAATATCCATATTGACCGTTACCAGATACTGAACATTTTTATGGCAATGGGCGGTGTGCCACATTACTTAAAAGAACTTAAAAAAGGAGAAAGTGCTACGCAGGCTATTGACAGGCTTTGCTTTACCAAGGATGGCCTCCTTTCAACAGAATTCGCAAACCTTTACCGCTCGCTGTTCGAAAACGCAGACAGGCACATTTCCGTAGTCAAAGCACTCGCAGACAAACCGTCGGGATTAACAAGAAACGAAATCATTGCGGCATGTAACCTGCAGAGTGGAGGAACTACCAGTCTATTACTCGAGGAACTTGTGGAGTCTGGTTTCATTACTCCGCACCTGCCTTTTCAAAAGAATGCCAATCAAAGCATTTACAAACTCAGCGACGAATACAGCCTTTTTTATCTTAAATTTATCGAACATTCCCGCGCTACAGGTGCAGGCACATGGCTTAAAAAATCATCGACGTCTTCCTGGAAGAGTTGGAGTGGCTATGCCTTTGAAGGGATCTGCATGAAACATACCAATAATATTAAGCAGGCACTAGGCATTTCAGGGGTGTTTACTGAAACATCAGCTTGGCGGTATGCTTCAAAAGGCGGAAACGGTGCACAGGTTGATCTGTTGTTAGACCGGCAAGATAATGTGATCAGTGTATGTGAAATGAAATTTTCGAACACTGAGTTCGTAATAGATAAAAGCTATGCTGCAGAATTACATTACAAACTTGATGTATTCCGCGGGCAGAGCAAAACTAAAAAAGCACTATTTCTAGCCATGGTTACAACCTATGGTATTAAAAATAATGTGCATTCTATTGGGCTGGTACAGAACGAAGTTACCATGAATGATTTATTTTTGCCTTAGCACAGTAATCAGGAGCGTTCAACGCGCTACTTTTATCAGTTTGTCATACCCCACCGAATGCATTTGGTTCAGGAGGGTCAAATCAATAAGATCTGTGACATTCACTAAACCACGTCCCTGATTTTTAACTCCACAAAAAAGCCCCGATTTGGGGTCGGGGCTAAATTGATTGTTAATATGGATGTTTATTAATGTTTTAGATCTACATCATATTCAAGTACATCTTTATGATCGTATGGTTCTACCATTAGCTCATCAATCGTTTTTCCTTTTTTGTTGAAACCTAGTTTTTCCAATATAATATCGAAAATTAAGTAAACAACTGGTACAACGATCAAGGTTAAGAATAGCGAACTGGTTAATCCACCAACGATAACCCATGCCAAACCGTTTTTCCATTCAGCACCTGCACCACTTGCTAATGCAATAGGAAGCATACCAAAGATCATGGCGATCGTAGTCATCAAAATTGGACGTAAACGTGCATGGTTAGCTAAGATTAACGCTTCTATGGTGGGTTTACCTTCTGCCTTCATGTGGTTGGTAAAATCGACTAGAATGATCGCATTCTTCGCCACCAATCCCATTAGCATAATAAAACCTAAAATAGTAAAGATACCGATAGAGTTATTAGTTAAGGCTAGTGCTAAGAAAGCTCCAATTAAAGCCAGTGGTAGCGAGAACATCACCACAAATGGATAAACAAAACTATCATAAAGCGCAACCATAATCAGGTAAACCAAAATAATCGAGGCCAATAAAGCAATACCTAAGGTACCGAAACCTTCACTCTGGTTTTCCTGATCTCCAGCCCAGGTATAACTTACACCAATTGGTGCTTTTAGCTTACCATTTTTTTGCATTTCCTGAAGTTTCGTTTGAAACTCAGCAACCACGGTTCCTGTTGGCCTACCGATTGATTGTGCCTGAACGGATACCGAAGTAGATTTGTTTAAACGCTCTAGCTGACTTGGTCCTGAACCTTCGGTAATGGTTGCAAATTGCGATAGCTTAATCTGTTTGCCATCAGCATTTACAAAAATGAGGTTACGCACATCGTCAATATTTTTTCTGTTAAAATCCTGATATTGAATGTTGATGTCATATTCGTATTCACCTTTTCTGTATTTACCGTCGGTGTTGCCTGCAAAAGCGGTTTGCATGGTAGAACCTACAGTTTGTAGCGTTAGGCCAACTGCCGACATCTTATCGCGGTCTACCTGAACGTTAATCTCTGGCGTTCCTTTTTCTACCGATAATTTAATCTCTGTTGCTCCTGGAATTGTTTTAAGTAGCTTTTGAGCACCTTCTGCATATTTTAAAGCACTATCCAGGTTAGAGCCCATTACCACCAAACTGATAGGTGCATTTTCTGCAATACCCAAAATACTAATCGGTACCGTTTTAACTTTCGCACCAACAAGTTCTTTTGCTAAAGCACGGCTCATTTTTGTTGCGAAAATATCTGAAGACATGCCTTTGCGTTTATCACGCTCTACCAGCTTAACATTTATTTCTGATTTATATGCTGTTGCCTGGGTTCCTCCAAAGTCACCACTGGCCTGACCAACTGTTGTAATTAACTGTACAATTTCTGGCTGTTTATCTAAGTAAGCTTCTGCTCTTTGGGTGAAGAAGTTGGTTTGTTCTAAAGGAGCATCCTTAGGTAATTCAATTTGAATCAGGAACTCACCTTTGTCTGATTTAGGGAAAAACTCCGATCCGATAAAACCTGCTCCAGCCAACCACATTGCCGCAATAAATAATACTACTACCGCTGCAATGGTACGTCTTTTATGATTTAATGACCATGTTAAGATGCTGGTAATCCAGATCGTAAATTTCTTAAGCTGTTTCTCAAACCAAAGGATAAAACGGCCGAATATGTTTTTGCCTTCTATATGCTCTAACTTTCCAAAACGTGAGAAAAGTAATGGAACAATGGTAAATGAAGCCACTAACGATAGCAATGTTGCAATGATTACCACTACACAAAACTGACGTAAGATGTTAGATACCAAACCAGAACTGATTGCAATAGGGAAGAATACCACCACAATTACCAACGTAATCGATACTACGGTAAATCCAATTTCTCTTGTTGCATCAGAAGCTGCCCTTACTTTGTTTTTACCCATCTCCATGTGTCGCTGGATATTCTCCAGTACCACAATCGCATCATCCACCAGGATACCTACCACGAGGGAAAGTCCAAGTAACGACATTAAATTCAGCGTAAAACCAAATAAGTTGATACCAATAAATGTTGCAATTAACGATGCTGGGATTGAAACCATTACAATTAGCGCATTACGTAAACTGTGCAGGAAGAAAAGCATTACAAAGGCCACCAAAACAACCGCTAAGATTAAATCATGGATAACGGCATCTGCAGATTCTAAAGTGAAAATCGAGCTATCATTAACAATTTTAATATCAAGGTTGTTGGCTTTATATTCATCCTTAAGTTTAGCAATAATGGCATGGGTACCTTTACTCACCTCTACCGCATTTGCATCACTTTGTTTAATAATCTGAATTGCAATAGATGCTTTGCGATCAACACGTGCCAGTTTTTCGGTTTCTTTTTTCGAATCCTGAACATCTGCTACATCCCCTAAACGAATTTGCGCACCATCTTTCGAGGTGGTTAAAACCAGATTTCTTAATTCTTCAATGCTTCTGTATTTACCTGATAAACGAATTAAAACATCCTGATTTTGTGTTTTAACACTTCCGGTAGGGAAATCTAAGTTTGAAGTTAAAATCAGTTGCTGAACCTGTGGAACAGAAAGGTTATAGCCCTGTAATTTATCAGCATCTAATGAAACCTGAATTTCACGTTCCGAACCGCCGATTAAATTTACCTGAGCAACACCCGTTACCCTCGAAATTACCGGGGCTATACGTTTATCAATTAAATCGTAAAAAGTAATATCATCCATATTTGCCGAAGCTGTCATGGTGATTACCGGTAAATCATCTAACGAGAATTTACTTAACGATGGTGTTTTTACATCCTCTGGCAATTGAGAAAGAATGGCATTTACCTTACGTTGAGCATCATTCATTGAGATATCGATGTTGGCCTTATCTGTTAAGGTGATGGTAACTGTTGATAAACTCTCAAATGATACAGAGTTGATCTTTTTAATATTTTCCATCGATGATACCGCATCCTCAATTTTTTTGGTTACGGTATTTTCAACCTCATTTGGCGATGCACCAGGGTAGATGGTTGAAATAGATACTACGTTGTTAGAGAATTTTGGAAGTAATTCATAACCCAACGAAAAGTAACTTAGTAGCCCAAGCAAGGTAAGTGCGGTAAACACCACAATAACCAGCGAAGGCCTTTTTATAGATATGTCTGTTATCTTCATTTTAATTAGTATTGCGTTTTGCGATTGATGTACCGCGTTTTAAAAGCCGAAAAATCTCTCTAACTTATTTTACGATACTTACTGCAGTACCTTCAGCTAAATTAATCTGACCGCTGGTAATTACAGTTTCACCTTCTTTTAAGCCATCAAGAATTTCAACATTATCTCCTAAAATACGGCCTGCTACAACATTGCGGGTTTTAGCAGTATTGTTAGCTTTATCCAATACGAAAACCTGGTTGCTGCTTACACTACCCACAAATGATGTGCGTGGAATAAGGATACTAGGCGCTTGTTTAGGAAACTTAAATATTGCAGTTCCGTACATACCGGCTTTTAAAGTGTTTTTGTGGCTGTTCTCTACTTCAATTTCAATAGGGAAGTTTAGGGTTGCATCAGCTTTAGCAGCAATGAAAGTTACCTTTCCGGAGAAATTATCAGTTGGGAAAACCGAAGATTTGATCTCGATCTGATCGCCGATTTTAAGGTTGGCAACCTGTGATTCGTTAACGTTTACTTTCAGCTTTAATTTGGAAACATCAACTAACTCAAACAATTGTGTACCCTGGGTATTTACAAAAGCACCAACTTCGATGTATCTTTTGTTTACAATGCCGTTAATTGGCGATTTAATGTTTGCATCACTTAGTCTTCTTTGCGAAGCCTGTAAGCGCAATTTTGCATTTCTCGTGGCCAATTTAGCCTGATCTAACTGTTGTTGTGTAACTCCGCCAGTTGAGAATGAACTTTGGTATCTGGCCTCATCTCTTACTGCATTCTGGTAGGTCGCTTCAGCAGTTTCCCTATCTGTATTGATGATTTCAGCGTCAACGCGGGCTAAAACCTGTCCCTTACTTACGCGGTCGCCTTCATCTACATAAATAGCCTTAACACGACCAGCATTTTCTGATAAGAAGTTAAGTTCTTGTTTAGGGATAAAGTTTCCGTTTGCACTGAAATCTAAATTTACAGCTTTACGCTCTACCTGAGCAACACGAACGGCAACGGCACCACCACCTTTAGCAATGAAAGCAGTTTTTTCTTCGTTCTTCTTTTTATTGTTACTTAAAACATAAGCTATTGCACCAAGTGCAACAACAACTACGATGATTATGGTAATTACTCTTTTCATTTCTATTGTACTAGCGATTTAATATTTCCGTTTGATTTGATTAATTGTATTTCGGCGATTTTATAATTTAATAAAGCCTGTGTATAGCTGTTTTGTGCCGATGTAAGCGCATTTTCCGTGTCCAAAAGATCGGTTAATGAAGCTAAACCATTATTATAGTTATTTTGGGTGCTTGTGTAAATTTCCTGAGCTAAATCAGCATTTTTACGCTGCGATTTTATAGTATTGATGTTGTTGCGCAATTGAATCTTTGCATTTTCATAGGCAAGGTTTAAAGAGTTTACAGATTCTTTTCTGCTTTCTTTTGCTTTTCTGATATCAACATCTGCCTGGCGGATTTTCGAGCGTGTTAAAAAGCCATTGAAAATAGGAATTTTTAAGGTTAAGCCAATTGCTGATGCCCCGTAACCAATTGCTGCTGCATTAGATTTTAAAAAGTCGAAACTATCGCTCTGACTGGAGTAAGTATAATTGCCCGTTAAAGCCAGCGATGGATAATATTCGGCAACATAGGCTTTTCTTTGCAGCGATAAAAGTTTATCCTGGTTATCCAAAAGTTTTACCTCAGTTCTGTTCGCCAAATCAATAGAATCTGTAAAAACAGGTAAAGTAGTTACTTCAGTTAATTCGGTATCAGGTAAACTGATCGGTGTAGAAACCGGCATCCCCATCGAAAATTTTAACTGATTTTCCAATTGGGTAATCGCATTAATCACCTGTTCACGTTGGGTGTTCAGGTTGGTTAAATTAACATTAATCCTGTCTACATCGATTTTTCTGGCCAAACCGTTTTTATATTGGTTTGAAACAATTTTCTCTACAATGTTAACATTTTTAATGTTCGTATCAATTACGTTTAGCTGCTGTCTGTTTACCAAAACCTGGTAATAATTGTTGGCAACCAATTCGATAATCTGCTCTTCTGTGTATTGCGAAGTAAGGTTGTAATATTCCTCGCTGGAACGTGCAGCTTGCAGGCCGGTAAAAACCTGTTGGTTAAACAATTGCTGCGAAAGCTGAACACCTGCAGTCGAATTCCAGTTCTGACCTAATTTAATTGCCTGTGTTTGGCCGCCAAAGTTAGCAACCAATTGGCCGATAATTGGGTTATAGGTTAAGCCTACGTTTCCTGTAAGCTGAGGTAAGGCCTGAGCCCTAACTTCTTCTACCTTATACCGCCCGCCTTCAATATCCAGTTTCGCATTCCGAACCTTGGTGTTGTTTTGGAGCGCAAAGGTGAGCGCATCTTTTAAGGTAATTTGCTGCTGAGCAACTACCAACTGCGGTAAAGCCGAGCCGATAATAAGTATGAGCATTAATTTTACCATTTTTACTCTAAGCATAATGTATTGTTTTTTTGTTTTTGGGTTCTTCTCTGTTTTTTCAGCCTTGTTAATTTTAGGCTGTTTATTGATGCTAACGTCACGCTTTTAGTCTACACACCTTAAACCTCTTATAAATATGGTTGTCAGATTTTTTTGCTTTAACGTCATTTTATTTAATGCTTTTTTTTCGGGGAAAAGGTCCTTGCCGGTTTCCATAATACACATGGTACAAAGGCCCATCAAACTTTCCAGGTATAATTCGGCAACATGTGCTGTGTCATCATGCTCAATTTCTCCTTTTGATTTAGCCTGGCTAAAAATCTCTGCGAAAAATTCCTTTTCCGATTCTTTTAGCGAATGCAGTTTGCCTTTAATCACCTCGTCGTTTAATAAATCCGGAATGCCCTCCGTAATGCGGAGCATGTAATATTTTTGGAAAAATGTGTTCCGCACATCAATGGTATTAAAAAGAATTTCCTGGACAGGCAAATCAGGGTTGTATTTCTTTTTAATCAATTCAAAGAAATCGTTAAAGACTCTTTCAATCACTCCCACAATCAAATGCTTTTTATCCGGAAAATAATAATAAAGAGATGGTTTCGATACGGATAGATCTTCTGCAATATCATTCATCGTGGTTTTACCAATACCAAAATGGATAAAGCGTTTTATAGCACCATCAATAATTTGCTCTCTCTTTTTATCAGCTACAATCATTTTACTTTTCTACTTTCTGACTTTTTTAATATTTTAGTCAAAAATAGTGCTAAAAAATGATTTGTCATGAAAAGTTTGTTAAAAACAATATTAAGCTTACAGTGTAATGACATAATTTTGCATCTTTGACTGTTTATATCTTTACAAACCAATAATTTAGAAAAATTGTCTGTATTCATTAACATCCTTATTTTACTATTTACCATTATTTTTATGGAGTGTTTATCGTGGTTTATACACAAGTATTTATTCCATGGGCCACTCTGGTTTATGCATAAAAGCCATCACCAAAAGGCAAAATCATTTTTTGAATGGAACGATCTGTTTGCGGTGTTATTTGCCGGAGTATCACTTTATTTAATGTACACCGATCGGGATGGCTTTGGCTACCGGTTTTTTGTGGGCTTAGGCATTACTTTATATGGCCTGATTTATTTTGTAGTGCATGATTGGTTTGTACACCGTCGTTTTAAAACCTTTAAAAGTAATAATGCTTATTTGCAGGCTGTCCGGAAGGCACACAAAATTCATCATAAAAACAGGAGTAAAGAGAAGGGAAAGGCTTTTGGATTGTTGTTTGTGCGGAAAGCAGTATTAAAAAGCTAAATTATACTAAATGAAAAATTATTATCAGTTCATTCTTCTTGTAATTATTTCTTCAACCTTATATTCTTGTGGCAAAAAGACTAATCAAGACCGCGCCATTGCACTTGTGGAATCGAAATACGAAACCAGTAACCAGGATTTGAATTTTGACGGTTCAAAATTGGACAGTCTGTACAATATTTCTCCCCAGGCTTATGCCGATAGTATCAAAAAAGGGAAACGAGTTGGATATTACCCTGGCTGAATTAGAAAGCCAGATTGAGCATTTGAGTCAGGCAGAGTCGGATAGCGTAGGGTTAATCAGTGCCAGATTAACTAAAGAGCGATACCATTTGTTGGAGTTGGCTAAAACTAAACCTGCTTTTATTGGCTGGAAACTTTCTGGTGTAGTTGTAGCCGGAGATAAGCCTGAAATTTTAAGTTTTAATTTTGATAAGGAGATTACCAAAATAGTTCCTTAATTATTTTTTATTTTACTTTTGCAGCATAACCCAAAATCAATATGCTTCAAATCCAGGAAAATATTTCTCTAAAACCATATAACTCATTTGGTATAGATGTTAAGGCTAGTTATTTTGCTGAGATATCCTCTGAAGCAGATCTGGTTAGTTTATTTAAAAACGAGCTTGTAAAATCTCAGCAGCTGTTAGTGATAGGCGGAGGTAGCAATGTATTATTTACAAAGGATTATGATGGTTTAGTGATTAAAATCAGCATCAAGGGCATTCAATCTAAAGTTATTGATGATAAAGTTTTGGTAACTGCTGGTGCAGGTGAGGTTTGGAACGATTTTGTAAACTATTGTGTTGAACATCATTTTGCGGGGGTAGAAAATTTAAGCCTGATTCCGGGTACAGTTGGTGCTTCGCCTATACAGAATATTGGTGCTTATGGCGTAGAGTTGAAAGACGTTTTCGAAAGCTGTGCCGCATTTGAAATTAAAACCGGAAAAATGAAAACCTTCGGTTATGCCGATTGTCATTTCGGCTATCGTGAAAGTGTCTTCAAAGGCGAGTTGAAGGGGCAGTATATTATTGCATCTGTTACTTTCCGTTTGTCTTCCGAGGCAAAAATTAATACTTCTTACGGTGCAATTGAAACCGAGCTGTTGAACAGGGGGATCGAAAACCCAAATATTGCAGATGTTTCGTCTGCTGTATCGCATATCCGTGTGAGTAAACTGCCCGATCCATCAACTATTGGTAACGCTGGCAGTTTCTTCAAAAATCCCGTGATCGAAAAACATGAATTTGCTGATATTGTAGCTAAACACCCCGATGTGGTGCATTATCCTACAGCTGATGATAAAATTAAACTGGCGGCAGGCTGGTTGATTGAACAGTGTGGCTGGAAGGGTAAAGTGGTTGGCCAAACTGGTACCTGGAAAAATCAGGCTTTAGTTTTAGTTAACCATGGTCACGCAACTGGCACAGAAGTGTATAATTTTTCTGAACAAATAATAGACAGTGTGAAGTCTACTTTTGGAGTCACTTTAGAAAGAGAAGTAAATATTCTGTGACGAAGGCTGACTATTAAGTAGTTGGACGCTTTTAACACCGTGCCAGAAAAGTTTGGTATTAAGTTTGTTTGAGTTTAAGCGAATGAACAATAATTGATTTGTTTTTAATCTCCTAAAGCTAAATATCATGACAAAATTTGAATTCAATCATCTGGTTAATCATCACTCGGTATCACTTAGATCTTATGCTTTAAATTTTACGAAAGACGCAGAAGACGCAAATGATTTGGTTCAGGATACGATGCTGAAAGCGATCACTTATTACAATAAGTTTAAAGAGGGTACGAATTTAAAAGGCTGGTTGTTTACCATCATGAAAAATACTTTTATTAACAACTATCGCCGACTGGTTAAAACAAATACTTTAATTACCCAAAGCGAGGATATTTCTTCTGCGAACCTTTCATATAGTGCAACGAAAAATCAGGCAGAAAGTAAATTTGTTTTAGGTGATATTGATAAAGCATTATCTCAATTACCTGAAGAATATTATGTGCCGTTTATCCGCTATTTTGAAGGTTATAAATACCATGAAATTGCAG
Organism: Pedobacter sp. MR2016-19; assembly: GCF_014947265.1. Classification (NCBI taxonomy): domain Bacteria; kingdom Pseudomonadati; phylum Bacteroidota; class Sphingobacteriia; order Sphingobacteriales; family Sphingobacteriaceae; genus Pedobacter; species Pedobacter sp. MR2016-19. Next base: position 197 of record NZ_JADCNK010000006.1, on the reverse strand, counting down.
ATATGTTAGAAATTCCAATTGGAACAGTAAAAACACGCATCCATGTAGCAAGAGGTATATTGAAAAAATACCTTAAAACTTACTCAAAAGAAATTGCCAGTGTAGAATTGGTTTAAGATACATCTATTGAAAAACTAGGGGCTCAGATTTATCTGGGCCTTTTTTATTGTTCTTATGTCTCGTTGTTTCGAGCGGTT